>NZ_CAXQBR010000015.1 GCF_964222135.1 Euzebya sp. | reverse complement strand
CGGCAGGCGCTCGAGTGCCCGCTCGGCGTGGTGGCGCATCTCGCCGCGCGCCACCTCGACGGCGGCGCAGACGTCATCGAGGTCGATCACCGGACCGTCGCCCGCGTCCCACGCCGCCTTGCCGACCAGCTGCAGCAGGAACGGGTCGCCCCGGACGGCGTCGACCAGGCGGTCGACGGCCGGCGCGGTCATGGTGACCGCCGCGGGGCCGTCGTCGGTGAGGACCCGCCACCCCGTCGAGGTGAACGGCGCCAGCGCCGTCCGCACGTCGGCGTCCTCCAGCGCCGCCAGGTGGTAGGGCTTGAAGCGGCGCGCGAACGTCGCCCCCGCCGCGCGGGTCGCGTCGTCCACGAAGTTCCACAGGCCCGTCAGGACCACCACCACCGGCAGGTGGCGCTCGTGGGGGTTGCCCGCCGAGTCCGTCGCCGTCCGCGTCGCCGACAGCACGTCGCCGAGCACGACGAGCAGCTGGGACATGGCGTCGCGGTCGGTGATGTTCTGCACCTCGTCGACGTGGACCACCAGCGCCACCCCGTCCCCGGCCGCCAGCGTCGCGAGCACCAGCAGCGCCTCGCGGAGCTGCCGGTGCGCCGGCGTCGCGGGCCGCGACGCGTCGAGGCGGACGGTCACCCCGGCGCTGATCGCGGTGATCCGCTCCGACAGGTCAGCGGCCAGTGCCCCGACCCTCGCGCCGAGCGACCGGCTGGTGATCGCCTCGGCCACGGCGGCAGCCAGCAGCGGCACGGGGTCGTCGCCACGCGGCAGGCGGATCGTGGGCAGCACCAGGTCGCCCAGCTCCCGTGCGTCGCGGGCGATGCGGCCGGCGAGGACCGACTTGCCGATCCCCGGCTCGCCGATGAACACCCGCCCGCGCTCGTACGCGCCGGCGAGGCGACGGACCCGCACCTCGTCGCGGAAGTCCGCGAGCTCGGCGGCGCGCCCCGCCCACACGGCGGGGATGGAGTCCGACCCGGGGACGAAGGGGTTGTCGGTGCGCGTCCGCACGCTGCTAAGTTTAACAACGACGGTGTCGCACGGCGCTGGCCGCCGTGAGCGAATGGAGGACCGATGGAGGATCCCGACGACGGCGCGCCGCTGCAGCGGCGCCTCGAGCGGGCGCAGCGCGAGCACCGCACCCCCTCCCTCGTCGCCGGCGTCGTCCGCGAGGGTCAGCTCGTGTGGAGCGGCGGAGCCGGCGAGGTGGAGGGATCGGTCCCCGACGCGGACACCCAGTACCGCATCGGCTCGATCACCAAGACGCTGGTGGCGGTCGCCGTCATGCGCCTCCGCGACGAGGGGCGGGTGGCGCTGTCGGATCCGATCGAGGCGCACCTGCCCGGCACGGGCCTGCAGGTCAGCATCGGCCAGCTCCTCATGCACGCCGGCGGGACCCCCGCGGAGACCGGCGGGCCGTGGTGGGAGCGCACGGCCGGCGGCCCGGTCGACGACCTGGTCGCCGACCTGGCGGCGCGGGGGCCGGTCGGACCGGCCGACCGGCGCTTCCACTACTCGAACGTCGGGTTCGGGCTGCTCGGCGGGGTGGTGGAGCGCGTCCGCGGGCGACCGTGGGCGGACGTGGTGGCCGAGGAGGTGCTCGCCCCCCTCGGCATGACCCGCACCACCCCCCGGCCGGTGGCGCCGGCCGCCCCCGGACTCGCCGTCCACCCGTGGGCCGACGTGGTCCTGCCCGAGCCCGAGCACGACGCCGGCGCGATGGCCCCGGCCGGCCAGCTGTGGTCCACCGCGACCGACCTCGGACGCTGGTGCGCCTTCCTGGCGGGTGACGTCGGCGAGGTGCTGAGCCCTGACACCCTCGCGGAGATGCGCGTCCCCGGCATGGTCGACGACCGACCCGGCGAGCCGTGGACGACCGCCTGGGGCCTCGGCCTGCAGGTCGGCAACGCCGACGGCCGCCGCACCGTGGGGCACGGCGGGTCGATGCCCGGCTTCCTCGCCGTCGTGCAGGTCGAGGTCGAGACCGGCCTCGGGCTCACGGCGATGGCGAACACCACCGCAGGGCTCGACCCGGCACTCGTCGGCGACCTGTGGGACCTGGCGCGCACCCACCTGGCGCCCGCCCCCGCGCCCTGGCGACCGACCGCCGCCCCCGCCGACGTCCTCGAGCTGCTCGGCATCTGGTACTGGGGGCCGCGCGCCCACGTGCTGCGCCTGGCCGACGGCGAGCTGCACCTGGCCCCCATGGAGGGGAGCGGGCGGGTCTCGCGGTTCGCCCCGCGCGACGACGGCACCTGGGTCGGCCGCGACGGCTACTACGCCGGCGAGGTGCTCACCGCCGTCCGCCGCGGCGACGGCACCACCCGCCACCTCGACCTGGGCTCGTTCATCTTCACCCGCACCCCCTACGACCCCCACGCCGACGTGCCCGGAGGGGTGGACCCCGCCGGCTGGCGCTGACGAGCACCTACCGAACGACCGGTAGGTTCGAGGTAGGTTGCCGGCATGTCCGCCACCGAGACCCACATGGTCACCGCCACCCCGCTCCCGCCCGGCACGGCGATCCACCCCTCCCTCCGCGAGTGGGCTGTCCTCGACGACGAGGGGGTGCCCGTCGACGACGGCAACGAGCTGCTGCGCTTCCTCAGCGCCGCCCCGGAGCACGCCGCCGACGCGCTGCGCGTCCACTTCGAGCGCTGGCTGTCCTCACCGCTCGGCCCCCGGCTGACCGAGCTGATCCGGCTCGCCGTCGCCGCGCAGACCGGCTGCCCGGTGTGCCAGGGCGTGCGCCGTCCCGGCGCCCGCCGCGACGGCGTCGACGAGGACGTCATCGCGGCCATCGCCGACCCCGGCTCGGCGCTGCTGAGCGCGCGCGAGCGGGTGGCGGTCGACTACGCGAGCGCGCTGGCCGGCGACCACGCGCGGGTCACCGAGGAGACCTACGCCGCGCTGCGCGCGCACCTCGACGACGCTGAGATCGCCGAGGTCGCGCTGCTGGCCACGTCGTTCCTCGCCCACGGGCGCATCCTGGAGACGCTCACCCGCGGGTCGACCTGCCCGATCGCCGGGGGGTGATCGCCGGCTGACCGGGCGCGCCCGGCTCAGGCCGGCTTGAGGTCCGGTCGGCCGAGCTCGTCCAAGCGGTCCAGGCGGACCTTGATCGACCCGCCGATCGCGTACTGGCCGTCGACGGTGGCGAGCTCGCGCTCGTCGAGCTCGAGCGACACCCGCTCCTTCGGCGAGACGCCCAGCGCCCGCGCGGCGGACATGAACCCGGTCAGGCCGGGGACGGTCAAGCGGATCCGAAGGCCGTTGCGGGAGATGCCGACGATCGTCCCCGGCGTGGGGAAGGACACCGCACGACGGTCGAGCAGGACCGCCCACAGGGCGTTGCGCTCCAGCGCCTGGGCGTGCCCGGCCGCACCGCCGCGGGCGTCGAGCCACACCGCGAGCGACGCGAGCTCCGCCTCGTCGTAGGGCGGGGTCTCCCCGGCCAGAGCCGCGCGGAGCTGGCGGTGCACCACCAGGTCGGCGTAGCGCCGCAGCGGCGACGTGAAGTGGGTGTAGGCACCCGACCCCATCGCCTCGTGGCTGGACGGGGTCGCGGTGTACCCGGCTCGGGCCACCACGCCGGTGGCGACCGTCGCCAGGGCGGCCGCCTCGTCGTGGCGACCCCCGTCCTGCAGGCGCTCCACGAGGGCGACCAGGTGGCGGGGCTGGACGGCGTCGCCCTCCGCGAACGGCTCGCCGATCGCCTCGGCCGCCGCCAGCAGCCGGGGCAGCCGGTCGGGCGCGAAGCCGACGTGCCCGCGGTAGAGCAGCGCCAGCCCGCGGGCGCTGGCCCATCCGGCGACCGCTTCGTTGGCGGCCACCATGAGCCGCTCCACGACGCGCTGCGCGCGGGGGTGGGGGTCGGCCTCGACGGCCCGGATCTTCCCGTCGACGACCGCGGCCTCGAACTCGGCTGCGGAGAACAGGTCCTCGAGGGTGTCGCGGGCGTCGCGCTCCGCGCCCAGGCGGCGGGCGGCCTCGGCGAGCGCCATCACGGCGACGGTGACGTGCGGCAGCGCGTCGGCGTCGGCGCCGTTGGGCCCGTGGGCGCCCTGCATCAGCGGCCGCGGTCCCGGATCGGCCAGGTAGGCCTCGACCGCGGCGTAGGAGAGCCGCGCGGCAGGGCGGATCCAGCTGAGGCCCAGCTCCACGCCGGTGACGCCGCCGTCGGGTGCGATCAGCATCGAGACGGTGACCGCTCGGCGGTCCTGGCCGGGCAGCAGGCTGAGGGCGTCCTCGGACAGCGCCGGGTCGAGCATCGCCGCGTTGGGACCGGCGGTGAAGTAGGCGGTGGCGCCCATCGTGCGGGCGTACCGGTCGGCTGGTGAGCCGATGCCGACCGTCCCCGCCGCGTCCGCGATGTGGACCTTGACGAGGACGGGGTCGTCGGCCCCGCCCGACCACGCGCCCGAGAGCGCGTCGTCGAGGTCCTTCGAGCTGTCGTCGTCGATGGTGACCTGGATCTCGGACCGGCGGTCCTCGAGGGGGGCGTGCGGACCCGGGACCGGACCCTCGTCCGGGCTGAGGCCGGCGGCGAGGCCGGCCTGCCCGGCGGCCATGCGTCCCGTGGCGCGGAGGACGGTGGTGTTGGTCTCCACCGCCGGGAGCCCGACGGCCTCGGGCCCGCCCGGGATCGAGTCAGGCGTCGCGCCCCCGTGGGCGATCACGACCGCCCGGGCGCGGACGGCGGAGGGGGCGAAGGTCGGCAGCGGTCCGGCGACCAGCGCGGCGCAGCTCGCCCGGCCGGCGGGGGACAGGGTGGCCACGATCTGCTTGCCCTCGCCGTGGCGCAGCCTGGCGCTCATCTCGTCGGGCATCGGCAGCTCGCCGTGGCCCAGCCGGGCATCGGGCTGCAGGACCATCTTCCCGGCGAACGGCTGCAGCTCGCCCACGACGAACCGGCGCTGCCGGCTGACCAGCGCGAGCGAGGCGGCGTTCAGCCGGCCCTTGTCGTCCACGACCAGCTGGGCGGTGACGGTGTCGTCGGCGATCCAGCCCCGCGCGACGTCGGGCGGGACGAACGCGGAGTCGACGCGGTGGGACGTGCCGTCGTCGTCGACGACGACCGGCGGCGTACCGGCGGCGGTGGGACGGGGCTCGACGAAGCCGAAGCCTCGGGGATGTGGGGTGAAGCGGCCGGTTACCTGCACTGGGGGTCCTGGGAGGTTCGGGCGAGCACGGCATCGGGGCCCCCCGGGAGGACCCCCGCGGCAACGTACCTGCCCCGAGGGCGGTCAGCCAAAGCGGGAACCGGTGGACCGCCGGTGCGGACCCTCAGGCCGGCACGCCGTCGACGAGCGCGCCGTCGACGATGGTCACGGTCCGGTCGCCGTAGGAGAGCACCCGGTCGTCGTGGGTGACGACGATGGCAGCGACCCCGCGGTCCTTGATCTCGCGTCGCAGCAGCTCCATGACCTGCTTGCCCAGCTCGGTGTCGAGCGCTGAGGTGGGCTCGTCGACGAGGACCAGCGACGGCTCGTTCATCAGCGCCCGGCCGATCGCGACCCGCTGCTTCTGCCCGCCCGACAGCTGGGCCGGGAGGTTCTTCGCGCGCGGGGCGAGCCCGAGCTCCTCGAGGAGCTGGTCGGCCCGCCGCTTGGCCGCCGCGTCGACCTTGCCGCCACCGAGGTCGCGGACGGCCAGCAGGTTCTCGCGGGCGGTCAAGAACGGCACGAGGTTGACGGACTGGAAGACGAAGCCGACCTCCTCGCGTCGGAAGCCGGCCAGGTCCGCGTCACCCAACTCGGTCAGGTCGCGTCCGCCGACGCGCACCGTGCCCGAGGTGGGTCGCAGCAGCGCACCGGCGACGGTCAGCAGCGTCGTCTTGCCCGAGCCGGACGGGCCGACCAGGACGAGCATCTCGTCGTCGGCGACGGTGAGGTCCACCCCGTCGAGGGCGCGGACCTCCTGCTCACCGGTCCCGTAGGTCTTGGTGACGTCGGTCATCTCGAGTGCGGGCATCAGCTATCCGATCGCGTCGGCGGGGTCGATCGCCAGGAGGCGGCGGAGGGTGAACAGGCTGCCGATCAGGGCGGTCAGGACCGTCCCGCCGGCGATGGCGGCGAGGCGCAGGGGGACCAGGCGGATGGGCAGCTCGGGCGGCAGGGCGGCGGTGAAGGCGATGCTGAGGCCGATCCCGAGCACGAGGGCGCCTGCGCTGATCACCACGGCCTGGGCGGAGATCCCCGTGAGCAGGTCGACCGAGCGGGCGCCCAGGGCCTTCAGGACCGCGTACAGCGCGACCCGCTCCAGGGTGATCAGCGCGAAGAACAGCGCCACGACGAGGAGGGTCACGGCGAACGTGACGCCGATGATCCCGCGGAACGTCGACGACTGCTGCTGGACCACCGGCAGCGCCTCGATCGCCTCCGTCGGTGTCACGGCGGCCACACCGTCGACCTGGGTGTCGATCGCGTCGGCCAGCCCGCGCAGGTCGTCGGCGGTGGGGGCTCCGCCGCGACCCTCGGCGTCGGGTCGGACGACCAGGGCCTGGGCGGTGCCCTCCGGCGGGAGGCCCGTCGGGGTCGCGGTGGCGGCGATCTCGCGCCACCGGTCCGACGCCACCCAGACCGTGGGCGACCCCTGGGACAGGTCGTCGACGAGCGCGTCGACGGTCACCGGGACGGCGTCGGGGCCGAGCTCGATGGTGTCACCGACCTCGACGTCGACCAGGTCGGCGAGCACGGCGTCGACGACCGCGCCGTCGCCGTCGGGCGGGGCTGGCAGCGCGTCGGTGCCGACCTCGTAGCCGAACAGCACGATGTCCTCGAGCGACTCGGGGTCCGCCGAGGACGCGGGGAGCCCGGCCGTCGTGGCGACCTGGTCGAGGGTGCCGACCTGGTCGACGTCGTCGAGGTCGGCGATGGCGCTCACGGCGTCCTCGCCGACCTGGGAGCGCTGGATCTGCAGCTCGACGTCGTCGGCGAACACGAGCAGGCTGCCCTCGTGGGCGCGGTAGGACCCGGTCTGGCTGAGCTCGAGGCCGTCGAGGAAGCCCCCGAGGACCACCAGCAGCACCACCAGCAGGGTGAGGGCCCCGCCGACGGGCAGGAAGCGGCCTGGTTGGCGGAGGAGCTCGCGGAGGGCGATGCGCATGCCTACATCCCCCCTGGGGCGACGGCGGCGACGGGGTCGATCGCGAGGACCCGTCGGACGGCACCGAGGGACGCGAGGAGGCCGAGGAGCAGGATGATCCCCACGGTGACGGCGGTGGTGCCCGGTGAGAGCGTCGCCCCGAAGGTGTCGCGGGCCGCCGCCAGCAGGCCCGACGCCAGGGCGGCGCCGCCGACCGCGCCGATCCCGACCACCGCGACCACCTGCAGCAGCACCGGGCGGACCACGTCGGCGCGGCTGGCGCCGACGGCGCGGAGGAGGACCAGGGCCTCGGCCTTCTGCACCGTGAGGATGAGGAAGAACACGCCGGTCACGATCGTCACCACGATGAACAGCAGCAGGTACAGGATCGAGAAGGACTGGGTCACCTGGCCGACGCCGGGCAGCTCGTCGATCGTGGTCGCGGCATCCAGCGCGTCCACCCCCTCGACCTGCGCGGTGATCTCAGCGGCGACCTCGCCGGCGTCAGCCCCCTCGACCACGGTGACGGCGACCAGCGAGAGGGGGACGTCGATGGGGGCGCCGGCGCGGTCCTGCACCACCGCCACGCACGTCTCGAAGGGCACGTACAGCGTCGGCAGCACGTTGTAGGCAGCGCCGTCGGCGACGCCGACCACGCGGATCTCCCGTCCGCCGACCTCGACCACGTCGCCGACCGCGAGGCTCTCGTCGAAGGTGGAGCCGCTGAAGACCGCCTCGTCCGGCCCGCTCGGCCGGTCGCCCTCCGACAGCTCGGCGGGGGACGAGGGGCCGCCCGGCTGGCCGCCGACGACCGCGACGTCGAGCTCCCCGTCCGGTCCGGTGCCGGTGAACACCCCCAGCCCGACGCCGACGGCGGACTCCACCCCCTCCACCTGCGCGACCTCGTCGGCCACCGGTGGCGGCAGGACGCTTGTGGACGGGTTGCGACGGGCACGCTCGTCGAAGACGAACGCGTCCGCGTCCGCCGACTCGAACGCCCCGGTCAGTCCACTCGTCAGCGTGCCCGCCACCGCTTGGAAGAACAGCAGCAGGAGCACCAGCAGACCGACCGCGGCCGTCAGCAGCGCGAAGCGGCCGATCGAGCGGCGGAACTCCCTCCAGGCGATGAACACGATCGACAGTTTACGACGCGACGTCGCGTCGCAAACCCCGCGACGTCCGCAAACCTTCGCAGCGGACTATTCTGCGCGACGTGCCATCGCTGTGGGCCGACAACCTCGACGAGCACCGGGCGCTGGTCCTCGGGCGGCTGCTCGATGCCTACGAATCCCTGCGGGCGGAGGTGGGCGTCGACGGCGTCACCCTCGCCGCCGTGGCACAGCGGGCGGGCCTGGCCCGCAGCGCGGTCTACAACTACGTGGAGGACAAGCACGACCTGATCCTGGCCCACGCCGAGCGGACGATGGCGGGCGCGGTCGAGCGGCTGCGACAGGCGCTGGACGCGGTCGACGCACCCGAGGCGCAGCTCCGCACCTACGTCGCGATGTCGCTGCGCATGCACGCCAGCGAGACCGGTGCCGGGGACGACCTGATGCCGATGCTCACCCCTGCCGAGCAGGGCCGGCTGTTCGCCATGCTCGACCCGATCCGCGAGCTGCTCGCCGAGATCGTCGCCGACGGGGTGGACCAGGGCGTGTTCACGGCCGGGCCCGCCGACCAGCTGACGGGTGTGGTCTGGGCGGTGCTCTCCGGCTACCGCATGCCGGTCGCCGCCGGCCACGTCGACCCGGACGCGGCGGCCGGCGCCGTGACCACCGTCCTCCTCAACGGGCTGACGGGCCCCTCACCCCGGTGACGGCGCCGTGGCGGGCGTCCCCGTGGGATCGGCCAGGCCAGTCGAGAGCCGCGCGGCATCGGACCGCCACGCGGCCTCCCGCGGATCGTCCAGCAGGGCTGCCATGTCGGCGGTGACGGCGGCGACCGGGCCGTAGGAGCACGTCCCCTGCCAGCACACCAGCCCCGCGTGGGGGGCGAGGGCCGGCAGCACGCGCGCGGCGCGGTCGGCGTCGCCGAGGCGCACGGCGGCCGCGCCGAGGCACATCGCGCCGGCCAGCCAGGCGAAGTCCCGGGGCAGCCCGACGACGCCGTCCGCCACCACGTCGTCGAACCAGCGCGCCGCCGTGGAGGGATCGCGGCGGGCCACGACCAGGCTGCCCGCGGCCTTCCACGCCGGGATCTCCGGCTGGGCTGCGATCAGTTGGACCAACGGCTCGGCGAGCTCCTCGAGGCGGTCCTGGGCCCAGCGGATGATCAGCAGCTGCCCGGACATCGCCGACATGGCACGGGCCGGTGCGACACCGGTCCCGTCGGCGAGCGCCCGGAGGGCGAGCGCCTCCGCCTCGTCGAGCTGCCCCTCGATCGCAGCCACCGCCGCGCGCTGGTAGGCGACGGACCAGCGGCGCCCCGCGTCGCCGGCATCGGCCAGCAGGCGCTCGCACTCGTCCGCGGCCCGTCGCAGGCCGCGCCCGTCACCCCGGATGATCGCGACGCTGAACGCGAGGTGGTGGGCCTCCCACTCCGCGATGCGGTCCCCGGTGCGCCGAGCGGCGCCGAGCAGCACCTGGGCGGCCTCCTCGCGCAGGTCCGCGTCGTCGGGGTGGCCGAGGGCCATGTAGGCGTAGGGCAGCACGTCGCAGAGGGCGCGCTCGTCGTCGGGTTCGAGGGCTGCAACCGCCGACAGGAACATGTGCCGGCAGCGGTCGGGCTCGCCGCTGATCGAGTGCAGGATGCTCGCCGTCGCGTTCAGCCGCGCCCGCCAGCCCGCGTCGTCCTCCCCGGCGATCGCGCGATCGGCGATCGCGGCCGCGCGCTGCTGCTGGGGTCCGGCGTCGACGGCCTCGCCGAGCTGCACGGCCGCCACCGTCGCCCGTCGGCGCAGGTCGACGTGGTCGAGGTCGAGCACCTCCTCGGCCAGGTCGAGCAGCGGACCGGCATGCCCGGGGGAGCCGGCCAGCCGGGCGGCGTCGCAGGCCTCGAGGCGCAGGTCGAGGACCTGGGGGAGTGGGAGGCCGTGCGCGGCCGCGTGGTCGGCTGCGCGGCCGAACCACACCGCGGCATCCGCGTAGGCCTGCTCCGAGGTCGCGGCCCGGCCGGCGGCGGTCTCGGCAGCGATGGCCGCGTCCGGGTCGAGCTCGACGGCGTGGCCCAGGTGGTGCGCCCGGACGATCGGCTCGCTGCACAGCAGCCCGATCGCGTGGTGCAGCTCCGCCCGGCGACCCGACGGGACGGTGTCGTGGGCGACCTTGGCGAAGAGCTCGTGGGCGAAGGGGACCTGCCCGCGCGACGTGCGGACCAGGACGCCCGCGTCGAGGAGCGGCTGCAGCTGCGCGACGTCGACAAGGCGGCGGAGCAGCGACAGGTCGAGGGGGTCGTGCATGGCCGCGGCGGCGTCGAGGGTGGGGCGGCACGACGCCGGCAGGGCGGCCAGGCGCCCCTCGATCAGCGCCACCAGCGACCGGCTGAGCGTGAGGTCGTCCGATCCGGTGTCGGCGCCTCCCTCCCACGGGCGATCCGGTCCCACCGACGCCAGCAGCTCGACGGCGTAGAGCGGGTGGCCGCCGGTGTGGCCCGCCAGCCACTCGCCCGCGGTCCGTGCCCGCGTCCGGGGGACGTGGCCCGTGGCGGCGGCCAGCTCGGCCAGCGCGTCGACGTCGATCCCGTCGAGCGGCACCCGGGCGCCGTCGGGGACGTCCACCCCCGTGATCTCCCGCGCGCGGGACGCGACGACCCAGGCCACGTCCGGACGACCGAGCACGGCGCAGAGCACCTCCCGGGTGGTCGGACCCGCCCGATCCAGGTCGTCGACGACGACGAGGGGCGTGTCGAGCGCGTCGAGGCCGCGGCCCAGCGCCTCGATCGCGCGGCCCGTCAGGCCGGGCGCCCGTCGCACGCGCTCGAGGGGTTCGTGCGCCGGGTCGCGGAGCGACGAGAGGTCGGACGGCAGCCCGAGCTCGGGGAGGGCGATCGCCAGGCGGCGCAGCAGCTCGTCGACCGGCGCCAGCGCCGTCCACGGGTTGTCGCCGCACTCGATCGTGAACGCCGGCCCCTCCCAGGCGCGCACCACCTCGCGCAGCAGGGTCGTCTTGCCGATGCCGGCCGGACCGCTCAGGTGGGCGACCGCGTGGGCGTCGAGGGCGGCGAGCACGCGCGCGAGGTCGTCGGCGCGGCCCAGGCTGCCGGTGGAGGTCACCCGCGCGCTCGAGTCGGTGGAGGCGTCGAGCAGCTGCTGGTGGACCGCGCGGAGCCGGGGGCCCGGCTCGACCCCGTGGGTGTCGATCAGGTTCCGCCGTGCGCTGTGGTAGGTCGCGAGGGCGTCGACGCGACGTCCCGCCCGGTCGAGGGCGAGCAGCAGCAGCTCCCAGCGGCGCTCGCGTCCGGGGTCGGTGCGGGTCAGCCGCTCGAGCTCGGTCACCGCGCGGTCGACCTCGTCCATCCGCAGCAGCGCCATGACCGCGAGGTCCTCGAGCTCGCCGACCGCCTCGGTGACCCGGGCGCGGGCGGCGACCGCCTGGCGGTCGACGGCGAGGTCGGCGAACGGCCGGTCACCGGCCAGCGCGAGGCCGGACTCGGCCACCCGCAGCGTCTCGGTCGCATCGCCGTCGGCGTGGCGGGCGCGGGCCTGATCGAGCGCGCGGAGGAACCGCTCCACGTCCACGGCCGCGTGCCGCAGCGCGTAGCCGCCCTCGCCGCGCGGGATCAGCTCCGGGAGGGTCTTCCGGCGCAGGTGCGACACGTGGTTCTGGAGGGACTGCCGCGCGGTGCGCGGCGGCTCCCGCCCCTCCCACACCATCTCGGCCAGGCGCTCCTCGGTCACCTCGGCCGGTGTGGTGAGGGCCAGGCCGGCCAGCAGACGGCGCTCGGCGGCGGTGAGCGGGACCACCTCGCCTCCCACCACCACGCGGAGGGTGCCGAACACCCTCACCTCGACCTGCGCGTCCACCACGGGCGCAGTCTAGGGGCCGGGTCGACGGCCGATTACCCCGTCGTTTGCGGGTGGCGCGCGGTCAGGACGGCGCCCGCACGGGCAGGAACGCCGCGCCGATCGCCCCCAGCTGGCGCAACCGGTCGCCGTCCTTCTCGTACGTCACGCACGACTGCGGACCGCTCAGCGGCACGACCAGCCGGCCGCCGTCGACCAGCTGGTCCACCCAGGCCGGCGCCACCTCCGCCGCGCCGGCCGTCACGACCACCCGGTCGAAGGGCGCCTCCGCGGCCAGCCCCTCCCGACCGTCTGCGGTGATCGCGGTGACGTCGGCGATGCCCAGCTCCGCGAGCGTCGCCCGTGCGCGTTCCACGAGGGCCGGCTCGATGTCCACGGTGACGACGTGGCCGAGGGGGCGGACGAGGTGCGCCATCAGGGCGGCGTTGTAGCCCGTGCCGGTGCCGATCTCGAGGACGCGGTGCCCGTCGCGCAGCTCGGCCCGCTCGAGCATCATCGCGACCATGGCGGGTTGGCTGATCGAGCTCAGCGTCTCACCGTCCCGGACGAGCGTCGCCTGGGCGCGGTTCGCGTAGGCGACGACCGGTGCCAGCTCCGGGACGAAGCGGTGGCGGGGGACGGCGCGGAGCGCCGTGGCAACCGCCTCGGAGGTGACGGCGCCCGACGCGCGGAGGTCCGCGACCATTCGGTCGCGGAGGGCATCGGGGTCGGTGCGGGTCATCGCCCCCTGACCTCCCCGGGCGGCCACCGGTCCAACCGGACCGGACGGTCGTCAGATGTCGAGGTCGACCTCGCGGCGGTGGCCGAAGGGGTGGTGGAGGGTCAGGGCGACGGGCAGCGCGCGGACGCGCGCGGCGGTGCGCAGGTCGTCGGCGGCGCTGACCGCCGCCGGGCTGGCGTCACCGCCATCGGTTGCGGCGAGCAGGTCCAGCAGCGCCGCGGTCACGAGCGACTCCGCGTCGTCCGGGGCGGGCACGCGCCGGCGGTCCGCGGGGTCGGCGGCCCGGAGCACGACCGACCCGTCCTCCGCGTCCCCGCCGACGAGGCGCAGCCGCAGCGCTGCCGCGACCGCCTCGTCGTCGATGTCGGCAGCGGCGTCGGCCTCGGCATCGGCGAGGAGCGCCCGCCCTATCGCGGGGGTGGCGGCGACGATCGCCGCGATGACCGTGGCCATCGCGCCGGCATCGGCGGGGACCGCGTCCCGAGGCGCCACGACGAGCTCCACGCGGCGGCTCGACTCCAGCTTGCCGGCGAGCTCGTCACGCTTGAGCCTGAGCGTCTCGGCCATCAGCCGCAACCCCGGCCGTTCGGTCGCCTCGGGATCGTCGAAGGCCTGCAGGGCGTGGTCGAACCGCGCGAGGTGCGCCTCCAGCTGGGCCTCGGGGTCGTCTGCGTCGTCGGGCTCGAGGGCGGGTGCGACCCCGTCCTGGCCGTCCTCCAGCAGCTCGACGATCCCGCACGCCCGTCCCTCCCGCGTGTGGCCGAAGTACGCCGCCCAGCACCCGGCGGCCACCGCGGTGCGGCCGGCGGCGAGGTCGTCGTCGGGGTAGTGCACGAGGACGTTGGCGTCACAGGCCCAGAACGCCTCCGTGGTCGTGCCCGCCACCAGGGAGGCGACGACCTGGCGGCGGTGGCGGGGCGCGGCGTCGAACGACGGCCCGTCGATGATCGTGATCAGGTCCAGGTCGGCGGGATCGGGCTTGTCGGAGGTGAAGCTGCCGTCCAGCCACTCGCCGACCACGTCGACGTGCTCGCGGACCGCGGCCCGGCGGTCCTGCCAGAACGAGTGGATCGCCGTGCGCGTGGTCGAGGTGGTGAACGCCTCGACCAGCGCGGCGCGCACCTCGTCGACCGTCGCGCGGTGCAGACCCGGGGGGAGCATCCCGTCGTCGTCGAACTCGGGGAGGGGCATGCGTCGCGCCCTACCCCCGGTCGGCGGGCGCGACGCGCACGGAGTCCGCTCCGAGCCAGCGCGCCCAGGTGGCCAGCTCCTCGGCCAGCACCCCCTCGGTGGCCGACACCGCCGCACCGTCGAGCTGGGTGAGCTGGGCGACGACCAGGTCCCCGGCCTTCCGGTCGTGCTTGAGGTCCACCAGGGCCACGACCTCTTCACCCAGCAGGAACGGCAGGGCGTAGTAGCCGTAGGTCCGCTCGGCCGCGGGCACGTAGATCTCGATGCGGTAGTCGTGGTCGAACAGGCGGTTGGCCCGGTCGCGCTTCCAGATGAGCGGGTCGAAGGGGTTGATCAGCGCGCAGGCCTCGATGCGGCGGGGGATGACCAGGTCCGGGTGGGCGTACACCGGTCCCCGCCAGCCCTCGACCGCCACCTCGACCACCCGTCCTGCCGCAGCCAGCTCGGCGAGGTGGCGTCGCGCCGTGGGCACGTGCTGGCGGTGGTAGTCGGCGAGGTCCGACGCCGTCCCGACCGCCAGGTGCCGGGCCGCCCGGACCAGCAGCTGCTTCTCCGCCTCGTCCTGCGGGGGCACGTCGGCGGTGAGCCAGGTCCGCGGCACCACCCGCTCGACCAGGTCGAAGTACGTCGTCATCCGGTCGTCGCGCCAGCTGATCGCGAGCTCGCCGCGGTGGTGCAGGTGGTCGAGGGCCATGCGCCCGAGCGAGCGGGTCCCCCACGACCCGACCCGATCCCCGGGGTCGGTCAGCTGCGCGGCGGTCAGCTCGCCCCGCTCGGTGATCTCGGCCAGGACGAGGTCCAGGTACTCGGGGTGCTCCTCGGCGTGCCGTCCCCGCCAGGCCATCGTGTGCCGGCGCCGGTGGTCGAACAGGGGCCAGGTGTCGACCGTCGCGGTGGCGTCGACGTGGACCCACCCCTCGTACACCTCGCCGGAGCGCCACACGTACCGGTCGAGGGCGTCGCGGTCGTACGGGCCGACGCGGGACATCACCACCTGGTGGTGCGCCCGCGCGAGGACGTTGATCGGGTCGATCTGGATGATCCCGATGTCCTCGTACACCCGCCGGAGGTGCCGGACGTCCACCCGACCGCTCGGGCGTGGCCGGGCGAAGCCCATCGCGCCGAGGACGGCCCGGCGCGCCTGCGCGCGGGTCAGCCGCCGCACGTCCCCGCCGCCCACGTCCCCACCGCCACGTCCGGGCCGCCGCCGCTACGGCGCCCGGACGTCGACGACCTTCACCTCGAACATCGTGCCGGTCGGCCCGACGTAGGTGACGGTGTCGCCCTTCTTCGCGCCGAGCAGGGCCTTGCCCATGGGGCTGGTCACGCCGACGACGTCGACGTCGCCCTCGGGCTGGTCCTCGAGCGACCCGACGAACAGCTGCTCGGTGTCCCCGTCGTCGTCGATCGTGACGATCATCCCCACGCCGACCTGGCCGGACGAGGCGTCGACCTCCGAGACGGTGGCCTTCCGCAACCGCTCCTCGATCTGGCGGATGCGGTCCTCGTTCAGCCCCTGCTCGTCCTTCGCGGCGTGGTACTCCGCGTTCTCCTTCAGGTCCCCGTGGGACCGCGCTTCCTCGATCCGGGCGGTGATCTCCTCGCGCAGCGCGGTCGAGCGGTGCTTCAGCTCGTCCTTCAGCCGGTCGTAGGCGTCCTGTGTCAGGGTCTCCGCGTCGCTCATGGTGCGCGGCAGTCTAGGTGCTCGCCCCCGCGGCCGCGGCGGCCTGCGGCATGATTGGCGCCATGCCAGAGCTGCCCGAGGTGCGCGCGCACGCCGAGCGCATGACCGAGGCGCTGGGCGGTGACGTCCTCGAGGCCGTCGTGCCGCTCAGCTTCACGGTGCTGAAGACGTTCCGGCCCCCGATCGACGCCGCCGTCGGCCAGCCGCTCGTCGCCGTCCGGACCCGCGGCAAGCACCTCCTGCTCGACTTCGGGGCGACCACGCACGTCGTGCACCTGATGCAGGGCGGGCGGCTCCGACCGGACCCGAAGGAGGCCAAGCGACCCCGCAACGGCCACCTGCGGTGGCGCTTCGCCGAGGGCGGCGCCTGGTTGCTGACCGAGGCGGGCACCGAGCAGAAGGCCGGCGTGTGGGCCGTCGAGGGCGACCCGGAGGGCCAGGAGCCACTCGACCACCTCGGCCCGGAGGCCGACACCGTCGACGTCGCGGCGATGACGGAGATCCTCGCCTCGCACTCCGCCCGCATCCACACCCTCCTCCGCGACCAGCGGGTCCTCGCCGGGTTGGGCCGCATGCTGGCCAACGAGGTGTGCCACCGCGCCCGGTTGTCGCCGTTCGCCCAGACCAAGGCGTTGGGGGAGGGTGAGGCCGCGGCCCTCGTCACGGCCATCCACGACGCCGTCGAGGACGCCCTGGCCGCCGAGCGGGCCCGGGACGACATGTCGCCCTCGGCCGAGCGCCCCTCGCGGGTCCACAACCGCATGGGCCAGCCGTGCCCGGAGTGCGGTGACGAGGTCCGCGCGGTCGAGTACCGCGCCTACACCGTCAGCTACTGCCCGACCTGCCAGACCGACGGGAAGGTCCTCGCCGACAACACCACCTCGAAGTTCCTCAAGTAGCCGGGCGTCACGGGCAGCTGCTGGGCCGCACTGCCGCCGAGACGGGGGGACCTTGGGCGGCGGTGTCGTCGGTCCGTCACTCGGTGTCCCGTGAGACGGGTCTGTCGGATCTGTTGCGCGGGCCGCGACGAAGGCGACAGGCCTTCGGGATCCGGGTGCACCGGGGACGGAGGTCCGTCATCTCTGTTGCGCCGGTCGCAACGAACCCGACAGACCGGTGGACTCGGGCCCCTCGCCTCCTCAGCCCTCCTCCTCACCCGACACCACCACCTCGACGTTCCGAGTAGCCGCCCCCTGGGGTCGGGTTCACGACCGTGGGATCGTGGAATGCCCGGGACCGTGGACATCTGGCTGGCGGTCGTCGGGGGCATGGCGGTCGTGCTCGCGTTCCTGTCCGAGGGCATCCGGCGGCTGCCGCTGTCCGAGGCCCTCCTCGGCCTGGTCCTCGGGGTGGTCGCGGGTCCGCAGGTCCTCGGTGTGCTCGACGTGGGCGGTCACGACCCGAACGCCCTCGTGCTCGAGTCCTCGCGGCTGCTCCTCGGCGTCGCGCTCATGGCGGTCGCGCTGCGCTACCCGCCGCGGGAGCTGGCGGCCCGGGCCGGGCGGGCGGCCCTCGCGGTCGCGGTCGCGATGCCGGCGATGGCCGGGGTCACCGCGCTCCTCGGCGTCTGGGTGCTCGACGTGTCCGGGGGCGTCGCGCTGCTGCTCGGGGCGGTCCTGTCACCCACCGATCCGGTCCTCGCCTCTGCGGTCGTGACCGGCGAGCCGGCCGAGGAGGACGTCCCCGCGCGCCTCCGCCACCTGCTGTCGCTCGAGTCCGGCGCCAACGACGGCCTGGCGCTGCCGCTGGTCCTGCTCGGCATCGCGGTGGTGGGTGGGGACGGCATCGGCGGCACGCTCGCGGCGGCCGCCTGGCAGGTCGGCGGGGCGGTCGCGATCGGGACGCTCCTCGGCGCCGGGATCGGGCGGGGCATCCGCCACGTCCACGCGCGGCACGAGGTCGGCGAGCCCGTCGTGACCGTGTTCACCCTCCTCCTCGCGCTGTTCGCGCTGGGCGTGGCGCGTCTGGCGGGCACCAGCGGGATCCTCGCGGTGTTCGTGACGGGCCTGGCCTACAACGTGGCGGCGAGCGGCGCGGAGCGGCGTCCCGAGGTGACCCTGGACGAGACCCTCAACCGCTTCGCCGTCCTGCCGGTCTTCACCCTCCTCGGGGTGGTCGTGCCGTGGGAGGTGTGGGGTGACCTCGGGTGGCCGCTGGCCGCGTTCGTCGTCGCCGTCCTGGTCCTGCGACGCCTGCCGGTGATCGCCCTGCTGGCCCGTCCCCTGGGCCTCGACGCCGCCGGCGTCGCCTACTACGGCTGGTTCGGCCCGATGGGCGCCTCGTCGGTGCTGTACCTGGCGCACGCGCACCACGAGGGCATCACCGATCCCGTGCTCTGGGGCGTCGGGACCGCCGTGGTGTGCGCGAGCGTCGTCGCGCACGGCGTGACCGCGGCCCCCGGCCGACGGGCCTACGTCGTGCTGTCCCGGGCCGGTCGGGGGGCCAACTAGACTCCCCCGCGACGCATGGCGCGACGACTGGACTCCCCGATCGGCGACCTGCTGTACCGGCTGTACGACCGCCGGTTGGCGCAGGCCGTGCGCCGCGGACCCCTCCCGCGGCACGTCGGGGTCATCCTCGACGGCAACCGGCGCTTCGCGCGGGAGCACGGGCTGTCGACGGCCGCCGATGGCCACCGCCGCGGGGCGGAGAAGATCCCCGAGCTGCTCGACTGGTGCGACGAGCTCGGGATCCGCTACGTGACCCTGTGGCTGCTCAGCACCGAGAACATGGGCCGGGACCCCGACGAGCTCGAGGCGCTGGTCGACATCATCGCCGACTCCGTCAACGGGCTGGTCGAGAGGCGTGACCGCTGGCCGGGGCTGCGCATCACCGGCGTGGGCGCGCTCGACAGCCTGCCCGACGGCCTCCGCACCGTCCTGAAGGACGCCGAGGAGCAGACCGCGGGCGGCGACGGGCTGGGCGTCCAGATCGCCGTCGGCTACGGCGGGCGCCAGGAGATCATGGACGCGCTCCGCACCCACCTCGAGGAGCGGGAGGCCCGCGGCGACAGCCTGGCCGACGTGATCGCCGACCTCGACGTCGAGCACATCAGCGCGAACCTCTACACGGCGGGGACGCCCGATCCCGACCTGATCATCCGCACGTCCGGCGAGATCCGGCTGTCCGGGTTCCTGATGTGGCAGTCGGCGCACTCGGAGTTCTACTTCTGCGACCCGTACTGGCCGGACTTCCGCCACATCGACTTCCTCCGCGCGCTGCGCGAGTTCCAGGGCCGCTCCCGCCGGTACGGCCGCTAGCGGCCGGCCGCCGGTACCCTGCCGGCCATGCCCATCGAGACCACCGACATCGAGGGCCTGCTGGTCGTGCGCTGGGACACCCACGCCGACGACCGGGGCTTCTTCCGCCAGACCTACCAGGTGTCCGAGCTGTCCGAGGCGCTCGGCCGCGAGGTCGTCCTGCGCCAGGGCAACCACTCCCACTCCGTCCCCGGCGTGCTGCGGGGGTTCCACGCCGAGCCGTGGGACAAGCTCGTCTACGTGGTCAAGGGGTACGCGATGGCCGCGATCGCCGACATCCGACCGGAGTCCCCGACCTTCGGCGCGGTGCGGACGTTCACGCTCGGCGAGCCGCCCGAGGGCGAGCGGATCCGGTTGTTCATCGCGGAGGGGCTGGCGAACTCCTTCGTGACCCTCGGCACCGAGGACGTCGACTACCTGTACGACGTGTCGGGCTACTACCAACCGGGCGTGGTGCAGCCCGCGGTGGCGTGGGACGACCCGGACCTGGGGGTCGACTGGCCCATCGAGGACCCCGTCCTGAGCGACAAGGACCGCCAGAACCCGACCCTCCGCGCGCTGTTCGGCGACCACCCGCGCTTCGCCGGTTGAGGTTGCACCGCGGCGGCGACCCCCCGTCGTAGGCTGCGGCCAGCACGTGAAGACCACGATCGAGCTCGTCCGACACGCGAAGGCCCACAGCCGCGACCGGTGGTGGGGCCGCCCCGACCGGGAACGTCCGCTCACCGACGCGGGCATGGACCAGGCCCGCGCCCTCGCCCAGGTGCTGCCGGGCGCGGGGGACCCGATCGCCACGCTGTTCTCGAGCCCCTGGGTGCGCTGCACCCAGACCCTCGAGCCGCTGGCCGACGCCATGGGCGTCGCCGTCGTCGACTCCGACAACCTCGGCGAGGTCATCAACCTCCCGGTCCACGACGGCGGGGACGCCTGGGTCACCTCCGCCTGGCTGGGCGGCCGCGCGCTCGCGTTCGTCGACCAGGTCGTCGAGGCCCACGCCGGCACCCGGGTCGTCGCCTGCTCCCACGGCGACGTGATCCCCGCGCTCGTCGCCCTGGTGGTCGGCCGCGACGACCTCGACCTCGCCGACGTCCGCTGCCCCAAGGGCGGCCGCTTCACCCTGACCTTCGAGGGGCGTCGCTGCACCGCGGCGGTCCACCACCCCCCACCCGACTAGGCCCAGCCACCACGACGAACTGAAGATCGCCCCGGAGGAGTCCACGAGATGCGCGTCCCACCCTCGAGCTACGTGATCGACACCTGCGTGCTGCTCGCCGACCCCCAGGCGATCCACCGGTTCGACGAGCACGAGGTGGTGCTGCCCCTGGTCGTGGTCGAGGAGCTGGACCGCCAGAAGACCCGGATGGACGAGGTGGGCCGCAACGCGCGGACCGCCATCCGCCTGATCGAGGAGCTCCGGACGGCGAGTCCGGATGGGTTGACCTCCGCCGCCCGGCTGCCCGGCGGGGGGACGCTGCGGATCGAGGCCAACCACGTCGACCAGGAGCTGCCCCGCTACCTGGACGCCACCAAGCCGGACAACCGGATCCTCGCGGTCGCCCTCGCACTGCGGGGCACGCTCGTGACCAAGGACGCGGCGCTCAGGATCAAGGCGTCACAGCTCGGCGCGCCCGCGGAGGACTACCGCGCGGACCAGGTGCACGTCGACGAGCACTACACCGGCATCGACGAGGTCGACGTCGACGCCGCCTGGCTGGACGCCCTGCACGGCGACGGCAAGGCGTTCCTCGACGTGGACGCGGTCGGGGAGCGGTGGGTCAACCAGTGCCTGGTCCTGCGCTGCGGCCCGTCCGCGTCGGGCCTCGGTCGGGTCACCGAGGTCGTGGACGGCATCGCCACCGTGCAGCGGGTGGCCGGCTCGCCGCGGGCCTTCGGCGTGCAGCCCCGCGACGTCCGCCAGACCTTCGCCCTGGACCTCTTGACCGACCCCGCCGTGCCGTGCGTCTCGCTCATGGGCATGGCCGGCGCCGTTCTGCAGGGTTGCGACATGTCGCAGGGCGTCGGCGTGACGGCGTAGTGGAGTGGACCGGAACGACTCGAGGAGCGATTCGCGATGCGCACGTATGTACTTGACACGTCCGTCCTGTTGGCTGTCGGTGCCAAAGCCCTCACCGCGTTCGATGAGCACGCCGTCGTGCTCCCAGTGGTGGTGCTCGAGGAGTTGGAGGCCAAGCGTCACCACCCCGATCTGGGCTACGCCGCGCGGGAGGTGTTGCGAGCGCTGGAGGACCTGCGGGTAGTCCATGGCACGCTGACCGAGCCGCTGGCGGTCAACGACCTGGGCGGCACGGTGCGGGTAGAGCTGAACCACCAAGACGGCTCAGGGCTGCCGGAGTCGCTGCGGGGCACCTCGAACGACCACCGCATCCTGGCGGTGGCGAGGAACCTGTCTGATGAGGGGTTGGCGGTAACGCTGGTCACCAAGGACATCCCGCTGCGGCTGCGGGCCTCGATCGCCGGGGTCGCGGCGGAGGAGTACCGCAGCGAGCAGGTCGTGGCCAGGGCGTGGTCAGGGATGGTCGACCTGGAGGTGCCCGGTGTGGTGATCAACACCCTGTACCGCCAGATGGGCATCGAGGTGGCGGACCTGGCCGGCTACGCGGACCTGCCGATCAACGCCGGAGTGGTGATGACCGCCGGGTCGCAGTCGGCGCTGGCACGGGTGCACCCGGACAAGGTGGTGCGGCCGCTGATCAGCGAGGTGCACCTCAACGGGGTGACGGGCCGCTCGGCGGAGCAGAAGATCGCCCTAGCGCTGCTGGCCGACCCGGAGGTGGGGATCGTCAGCTTGGGCGGCAATGCCGGCACGGGAAAGTCCGTGCTCGCTCTGGCAGCCGGGCTGCATGCGGTGCTCAAGCAGCGGACCCATCGTCGGGTGATCGTGTTCCGGCCTCTGTATGCAGTTGGTGGGCAGGATCTGGGCTTCTTACCGGGGACGGCTCTGGAGAAGATGCAGCCTTGGGGTGACGCAGTCCACGACGCGTTGGAGTCCATCAGCGACGGGGACATGGCCAACGTGTTGAAGTCCAAGGGCGCGTTGGAGGTCTTGCCACTCACGCACATCCGCGGGCGGAACCTGACCGACACCTTCGTGATCATCGACGAGGCCCAGAACCTCGAACGGTCGGTTCTCCTCACCGCGCTCAGCCGGCTTGGAGAAGGATCACGGGCGGTGCTCACCCACGACATCGCCCAGCGCGACAACCTGAGGGTCGGGCGCCACGACGGCATCGCCTCGGTCGTCGCAAGCCTCAGGGGCCACCCGCTGTTCGGTCACATCAGCCTTACCAAATCAGAGCGGTCGCCCATCTCCGCACTGATCGGCGAGCTGCTCGATGATCAACTCGGCGGCTAGACGACAAGGTTGCCGGGTGGCGTTGCGGGCCTTGTGCCCTGCTCGGTATGGGCCGGACGCCGAGGCCCGTTCGTCGTGGGGCTGCTTGGTCGTCGGGTCGCGGATGCGAAGTGTCCCGTTCCGGGTAGGGTTGCGGGTCGGCTGGGGCGCTTCATGGGCCCACTCGGTCAACGGCCCGTTCGATCCCCCCACGGACGGGCCGTTCGCATTGGGCTTATTCGACATAAGCCCCCAAACGTCTGGCCTCACCCGATGGCGAGGCCAGACGCGCGTCTCGGTCTAGAGACTTATCGTTGGCACCGGTCGATGGGAACGACGTACTGTTCCTCGAGAATCCTGATGCCATTCTCCAACACCGACAAGACTACATACCCATGTTCGCTATGTGGGTCTCGCCACGTTTGTTCCGAATCGTCTTCACGTCCTGTAGGTTCAACCGCGCGAAGGTTGGAAGCGCGCGCAACCTCGTTTCGCGTCGGTGCGCTTGGTTCGTCAGTGGTCTCTACTGGGGCACCTTCCAGCTCTTGTGCATACCGCTCCAGCACCTGCTCTACGACGGCGCTATCATCCATCCTGGCGCTCTCAGCATCTTGAAACGCGATTGTGACCTCATTCGATCTTAGATCGTAGGTGTGTTGAACTTGCTGAGTGCATGCGCGTTCCTCCTCAACTGAGGACCCAGGTTGCTCGGTGTCGATTCCAGCGGTTGGCTCCGCCGTGGCCACCGAGTCAGCGTCTTGCGTGCTGGAAGAGCTCGCATTGGACGCTGGGTCTGATGGGCCGTTGCTCAGGTTCGTCCCTTGGCTTGTGGCAGTACCGCAAGCGGACAACATCAGAACGGCGATAATCATCCATGGAGTTTGTCGCAACATACAACCTTCCCCCTTAGTCGAAGTTTTCGTAGACACGGTCGAGCGTCTCGCGATCGAACGTATTGGGTGTCCGCCGGGCAGTAACCCAGTCCATCAGTCCACTGCACAGTGTCGCTCGTATGTCACCGTCTCCGCAGTCTGCTGCCGACGATCCACCGCTATGCGTCTGGGCTTCGTCCATACCGAGGGCGTGACCCATCTCATGGGCGGCGGTTTCACCGAAGTCCCATTCTTTGCTGCACGTATACGACGGATTGCTGCTCGTGCACGACTCGAAGGTGCTGCGGCGGGAATCAGGTTGGGTCCACCATTCCTCTCGGCGGTCAACCTCCACTAGAACGTCAGTGATGTCGGAGTCGCCAGAACCGTGGTTATCGCAGCCTCCAAGAGCTGTGACGGTTGTGACGGCGGGGCCGCTGATGTTTCTATAGGTCCAGTAGATGTCGGCTGACAGCCCATTGGACGTCATCGCCAAAGTATTGTTGGCTGAGACTGCAGAAAGTTGTGAGTTCCAGTTTGCGGCTGCGCCGGAGATGCGATCCTCGAAGGAGTTCACAACCCCTTCGCGCACCACATCGTCCGGAAACGTCCCTGCCACGTAGTACGTGACTATTCCTGAGCTGCCCTCCCAACTACAGTCCCACCACGGGTACACATCGGATTGGGCCTGCGCGGGCGGTACTCCCCATCCGCCGATGCCCATGGGCAGCATGCTGAACAGTAAAGCGATTGAACTTACTATGACGAGTTCGCGAACGCCGAAAGTCAATCGGGATCTTGACACTTATACCCCCTTTGTTCGGCCTCGTCGGGATGCGCGGCGGTCATCCAGAAAGAATCGAGGCTTGGTCGTTGACAAGGCCGAGGCGGGAGAGTGGTCATTCGCTTGACCCCTCCTTAGGCCTACACAGAGAGTAGTAGCAGAGTTACTAAGAGACGTCAAGGGCAACGGCAATGTAGAGGGTCCCTCCTCCGCTTGTGCGCCCCAACGCCGTGCCGGTATAACGGAAAGTACGGATCCGGGGCTATGTGGGTCCGATACGCGACGGACTTGGCCTTCACGTCGCGAATGGAGAGGATTTCTTTCAAAGCATCTTATGGGAATTGCTCTAGCGGTGTGTCGGGCACATGGGAGAACCTCTTCGTAGAGACCTCGTACTACCTCGGCCAGACGTTCTATTTCGGAGGCGGCCTTGGTGGGACTAACTGCCATATCAACCCGACTAGCGGCGGTAATACCTATGCTTTCACGGTCAGCAACGCCGTGTACGGCTTTCACTACCTCACCATTCGTAATGAGATAGACACCTCTACGGCAGATCCCTTCACATGGACTGCTCGTCTGAGGGTGGCAGACGAGCATGTCGAATATCTGAATGTGAGCTGGATTGATGTACCGGCAACTGCCTATTGACTGGTGAGGCAGTACACTTATGGCCCGAGTTCGAGACGTCAAGTGTCAGCTGCCATGAGCATGGGACCACCCTGAGGCAGGTTCTGCCAGATGGATGGGACCACCGTGTTGCCAGTCGTGGGACCACCTCCCGGGGGTGGGGTCGCCTGAAGTGTTCGCTCCGTCGTCG
>NZ_CAXQBR010000014.1 GCF_964222135.1 Euzebya sp. | reverse complement strand
CGACTACCTCGACGCGGTCGGCCCCGACAGCGTCAGGGTGATCGGCGGCGCCGCCGCGGTCTCCGACGCGGTGGCCGCCCAGCTCGGCAGCCACACCGGGTAGGCCGAGGGAGGCGACCCCGAGGGGCACGGTCCGCACGCCGCGGGCCGTGCCCTTCGACGTGTGCCCTACCCCAGCCTGCGGATCCGGCCCTCGGACGCCTGCAGCACCGCCTGGGCAGCCTTGCGGATCGTCCGGTGCGCCTCGCGGAAGCGCCGGCTCTCGTCGTCGAGGAGCGTCTCGGGCTCGTCCTCGGCATCGAGGTCCCCGTCGCCGAGGGCGGCCAGCTCGGCATCCCAGTCCGTGGTCGCCGCCTCGCGCCGCAGGCGCGCACGGGGGGCCTGCTGCAACGCCCGCTCGAGGTCCTGGACGATGGTCAGCACCACGTCGGTGGTGGTCACCACCCCCGGCGTGGTCAGCAGGTGCAGCGCCTGCAGCTTGCGCATCGCGGTGGCCATGACGTACTGCGCGTCGACCAGCTGGGCGTCCGCGGAGTCGATCGACCGGAGGTCGAGGGACACCTCGTCCGGCACGTCGAACCAGCGCTGCAGCTGGCTGAAGAGCGCGGCGCTCGCCTCGCGTGCGGCCAGCAGCTCGGCCGGCTTCGGGATGCGATCCATGGACCTGAGCAGGCAGGCTAC
The DNA here is from genome assembly GCF_964222135.1 of Euzebya sp. NCBI lineage: Bacteria > Bacillati > Actinomycetota > Nitriliruptoria > Euzebyales > Euzebyaceae > Euzebya > Euzebya sp. Next base: position 53,409 of record NZ_CAXQBR010000014.1, on the reverse strand, counting down.
GAGGCGATGGACGACGCCGCAGCCCTGCTGATCACCGTCACCGGACGCGACCGCCCGGGCCTGACCTCCCGCCTGTGCGCCGAGCTCGCGCGAGCCGACGCCCGCATCCTCGACATGGAGCAGGTCGTCATCCAGGACCGGCTGGTGCTGGGGATCCTCGTCTCCCCGGGCGGGGACGTCGACCCGGTGCGCGAGGCCCTGGAGGCGGTCGCCGCCGAGCACGGCGTCAGCTGCGAGGTGGAGCAGGTCAGCCACCGCCGCCCGGAACGCCGCGACCCGGTCGACCGCCACCACGTCAGCATCCTCGGCCAGCCGCTGCGCCCGGGCGCCATCGCCGACATCACCGCCGCGATCGCCGCGGTCGGCGGCAACATCGAGCGGATCGAGCGGCTCAGCCGCTACCCGATCATGAGCTTCGAGCTGCTCGTCAGCGGCGTGGCCGACACCGCGGTCCTGAAGGGCTCAGTCGGGCCGGCGGCGGCCGCGGCCCGCGTCGACGTCGCGGTGCAGCGGGCGGGGCTGCACCGCCGCGCCAAGCGGCTGATCGTCTTCGACGTCGACTCGACGCTGGTGGACGGCGAGGTCATCGAGCTGCTCGCCGCCCACGCGGGCTGCGCGGAGGAGGTGGCGGAGATCACCGAGCGGGCGATGCGCGGCGAGCTCGACTTCGAGCAGTCCCTGCGCGCCCGCGTCGCCCTGCTCGAGGGGTGTCCCGCATCCGCCGTCGACCACGTCCGCAGCCACCTGCGGCTGACGCCGGGGGCGCGGACCGTCATCCGGACCCTCAGCCGCCTCGGCTTCGTCACCGCGATCGTCTCCGGCGGGTTCACCCAGGTCACCGACGCGCTCGCCGCCGACCTCGGCGTCGACTACGCCTACGCGAACACTCTCGAGATCGTCGACGGGACGCTGACCGGCGGGCTGGTCGGACCGGTCGTGGACCGCCAGGCGAAGGCCCGCCACCTCGAGCAGGTCGCCGCCCGCGAGGGCGTCCCGCTGTCCCAGACCGTCGCGGTCGGCGACGGCGCCAACGACCTCGACATGCTGTCCCGGGCCGGGCTCGGCATCGCCTTCAACGCCAAGCCGGTCGTGCGCGAGCAGGCCGAGGTCGCGGTGAACGTCCCGTACCTCGACGCGGTCCTGTTCCTCCTCGGCATCACGCGGGAGGAGATCGAGCGGGCCGACGCCGAGGACCCCTCCCTCGACCTGCCCCCGCCCCCGCCGGTCGACGACCCCTGATCCGCGGTCCCAGGTTCAGGAACGGCGGCGATCCTCTGTAGTCTTCGTGCCGCCATGGCGACCACGACCAAGCCGATGCCCGTCTTCTGGGCCGACCGCGCCCGCGCACACCTGGGTGAGGATCGCTTCGAGCGCGCGCTCGAGGACCCCCTCAGCCTGGACCTGCTGGCCTGGAACGTCTTCCAGACCCTCGAGACCCACTACGACGAGGACTGGCTCGCCTACCGGCTGCAGCAGTTCGGTGGGACCGGGGTCACCGCGCCCGTGCGCGTGCAGCTGTGGACCGGCGAGCACGCCGATCCGCTCCTGCAGCCGTCCCGCGGGTACGTCGCCGCGATCCGCGAGCGCGCGAGCGCAGCCGGCGCCACCGAGGCGGATCTGGCGCAGTTCCGCGCCCCGATCGAGGTGCCGGTCCGCATCGAGTCGCCCGACGTGCTCTGCCTGGTGGACACCGTCCTCGACGAGCTCGACCGCGGCACCAAGGGCCGCGACCGGTTGCTCGAGCTGATCGACGCCGGCATCGAGCACGCCCGGCACCTGTCGAAGACGCTCGCCGTCGCCGTCGTCTACGCCGGCGGCAGCCCGGCCGCCCGCCAGCTGAGCGTCCGGATGGAGCAGCTGCGGCGCGACCTCCCGCGCGAGCTGCCCCACCAGCCCCGCGCCGGCGACATCCAGCTGCGCGAGGTCAGCTGGGGCCAGCTGCTGCGGGTGTGGGAGTCCGAGGTCGACTACCTGCAGCTCCCGTCCTCCCCACGTCCGTTCCTCGAGCACGTCAAGCGGAACGGCCTGTACTAGGTGCCCCTCCCGAACCCCCGTCGCCTGACCGGCCGTGCGCTGCGCGTGAGCGCGCGCGCGTCCGAGGTCCCCGTGCTCCGCGCCGGGGTGCGCCTGGTCGGTCGGGGCCAGCTCGGGCTGGAGGCCCTGCGCGAGGCGCGGATCGGCCCGGTGCCACCGGCGGTCGCGCCGCCCCTCCCCCGCCCCCGACGGACCCCGTGACCACCCTCGCGGACCTGCAGGACGCGTTCGCCGCCGGCCGGGCGACACCGATCGGGGTCGCCGAGACCTTCCTCGCCGCCGATCCGGTCGACGGGCCGCTCGCGGCGTTCCGCGCCGTCCACGCCGACGACGTCATCGACCAGGCCCGCGCCGCGACCGAGCGCCACGCCGCCGGGAACGCGATCGGGCCGCTCGACGGGGTGCTGGTCGCGGTCAAGGACGCTGTCGCCGTGGCCGGCTACCGGACCCTCGCCGGCACGCGGGAGCTGGCCTACCACGACCCGGCCCGCGACGGCGCGGTCGAGGCGACCCTGGTCCGACGCCTGCGCGACGCCGGGGCGGTGATCGCCGGCAAGACCCACACGACGGAGCTGGGGTTGAGCCCGACGGGGACCAGCGGCGCCCAGCCGACGCCCCGCAACCCCCACGACCTGTCCCGTCTGACCGGCGGGTCGTCCTCGGGCACCGGCGCGGCGGTCGCCGCCGGCCTGACCACGGTGGGCGTCGGCAGCGACGGCGGCGGGTCGATCCGCATCCCCGCCGCGGTCTGCGGCGTGTTCGGCATCAAGCCCAGCTGGGGTGTCGTGCCCGGCGACGGGACCGCCCCCGTCGGCTGGTGGTCCCTCGACCACCTGGGACCACTGGCCCGCTGCGCCGACGACCTCGCCACGGTCCTCGGCGTCCTGGCGGACCGCCGCTACGACGTGGTCGACCGGCCCCTCCGCTACGGCGTCGACTGGGCCTGGTGGGGCCAGCCCGACCCGGCCGTCGACGCGCCGTGCCGCGCCGCGGCGGCCGAGCTGTCCCCGACCCCTGTGACGATCCCCGGGATCGAGCTGGCCCGGACAGCCGGCTACGCGACCGCCCTGAGCGAGCTGACCGCCGGGATCTGGGAGACCCTGCGCGACCGCCCGGAGGCGTTCTCCGCCGACATCCGGACCGCCGTCGCCCAGGCGGCGAACATCAGCGGCGCGGACTACCTGCGCGCCCAGCAGGTCCGCCAGCTGCTCGCGGACGGCCTCGACCGCGCCTTCGACGACGTCGACGTCCTGCTGGTCCCCACCGTCGCCCTGCCCGCGCCACCCCGCCCGAGCGATGCCGACCTGGCCGAGGGCGTCCTCGACACCGACCTGATCGACGCGATGACCGCCTACACGTTCCCCGCCAACCTGTGCGGGCTGCCAGCCGCCTCCGTCCCGGTCGGGGTCACGCCCGGGACGGGTCCCGGCAGCGGCCTGCCGATCGGGTTGCAGGTGGTGGGCCGCCGCGGTGACGACGCGACGGTCCTGGCCGCCTGCGCCGCCCTCGAGCGAGCCGGGTTGGCGGTCCGCCCGCGGCCGCGGTCGGAACATGCGACACTGTCGGACCTGTAGATGCACATCTCGAGGAACACAGCCTGATGGCGGCCTTCCGCCTCACCAGCCCCGCGTTCGACCACGACGACGACCTGCCGGTCCGCTTCACCCAGGACGGCGACGACGTGTCCCCACCCCTCACGTGGGAGGGGGTGCCCGAGGGCACCAAGGAGCTCGTCCTGATCTGCGAGGACCGCGACGGCGACGAGGGCGTCGTCACCCACTGGGTCGTCTACGGGATCCTGCCCGACGAGACCGACGGGCTGCCCGAGGACCTCGGCGACCAGGCGCTCGTCTCCCACGAGGGGTTCGAGCTGTACCAGGGCCTCAACGAGTTCGACAACTCCGGGTGGACCGGGCCGACCTCCGCGGAGGACCGCGGGCCGCACCGCTACTTCTTCCGGCTGTTCGCCATGGACGCCGAGCTGGTCGAGCTGTCCCCCGGCGCCACCCGCCACGAGCTCCGCAAGGCGGCGGAGGGCCATGTCCTCGCCACCGCCGAGATCGTGGGCATCGCCTGAGACCGGAGACCCCGATGCGCAAGACCGCCACCACCCTGGTCGTGGCGCTCACCCTGGTGCTCGCCGCCGTCCCGGCGGCCGTCGCCCAGGACGAGCCCCTCGACATCGCCCGCCTCGCCGGCCCCGGCCGGGTCACCACCGCCATCGAGGTGTCGCAGGACACCTACCTCACGGCCGACACGGTGTTCATCGCCACCGGCGGCGTGTACGCCGACGCGTTGGCCGCGGCCCCGCTGGCCGCGTCGATGAGCGCGCCGGTGCTGCTGAGCGAGGCCGAGCAGCTGCCGGCCGAGGTGTCGGAGGAGATCGATCGCCTGGGCGCCGAGACCGCGATCCTGCTGGGTGGCGAGGCGGCGCTGTCCGAGGCGATCGCCGGCGAGCTGTTCCGCGACGGGCTGTCCGTCGAGCGGATCGGCGGGTCGAACCGCTTCGCGACCGCCGCCCTGATCGCCGAGCGCATGGGCCTGCTCGGCGAGGTTCTGATCGCCGAGGGCGAGCACGCCGACCCCTCCCGCGGCTGGCAGGACGCCCTGAGCGCCTCGGCGCTGGGCGCCACCCACCGGATCCCGCTGCTGCTCGTCAACGCCGCGCGCCTGCCGGGTGAGACCTCCGACCTCCTCGACGAGAACATGGAGGTCACGATCGTCGGCAACGAGTCGAACGTGTCCGCGGAGGTCGCCGGCGCCATCGACGCCGCCGCCGGGGAGGTGTCCCGGATCGCCGGGGACGACGTGTACGCGACCTCGGCGGCCGTGGCGGCCCGGTCGGTCGAGCTCGGCACGTACGAGCGCAACGTGTACGTGGCGACCGGCAGGGCGTTCCCCGACGGGCTGGTGTCCGGTGCGGCGGTGGCCGCGACCCGCGGCGTCTTCTACCTGATCGACGGGATGGACCTCGCGAACAGCCCCGAGAGCGTCCAGGCGATCGAGGCAGCCGAACCCGAGCGCCTCCGCATCGCCGGCGGCGTCGCCGCGGTCGACGAGGAGGCCGAGGCCACCCTGTCCTCCTACGTGGTGCCGCCCAACTAGACGACCTCGACGGTGGTGGTCCGGGCGCCCACGTCGACGGCGACCGCCCGGACCCGCACCTCGGTGCCGGGGTCGAGCTGCTCGTCGACCCGGACCGTGACCGCCGGGTGCCGCAGCTGCAGGTCGCTGCCCCGGTCGGAGGTGCGCAGCACGGTCGCCGCGAACTCCTGACCGAGCCGGTCGGCGAGCACCTGCACCTCGACGAGGTCGAGGACCGCCCGGTCGAGCGCCGCCGCCCGGCCGCGCGCCCGCGCCATCGCGGTCGGCAGGTCGGCCAGGCGGTCGGTCACCCAGCCGGGTACAGGCACGTCGGCGGCGACGGCCAGCGCCACCTCGGCGGCGTAGCGGTCGACCAGGCGGCGCAGCGGTGCGGTGACGTGGGCGTAGACCGCCGCGATGGCCTCGTGGCGGTGGAGGGGTGGGACCTCGCCGTCGAAGGCGGCGTAGCCCGCGCCGCGCAGGCCGACGGCGGCGGCGGACAGCATGGCGGCCTCGACCGCGACGTGGGGGTCGAGGGTCCGGACGAACGCCGGGTAGTCGATCTCGACGGGCCAGGGCAGGCCGAACGCCCAGGCACGCCGGCGCAGGTCGTCGATCGCGTCGCCGGCGGGGGCGGGAAGGGTGCGCAGGACCCCCACACCGGCGTCGACCATCAGCCGGCCGGCGGCGTGGCCGGTCAGCAGCGAGACCTGGGCGTTCCAGGACTCGACGGGGAGCGGCGCGCGGTAGCGCAGGTCCCAGCGCCCGTCGTCGGTGCGGTGGACCTCCTGGTCGGGCAGCTCGAGGGAGACCCCGCCGCGGACCCACTCGCGCTCGGCGCGGAGCCGCCCGAGCCGTGAGAGGCGGAGGAGCATCGCGTCCGTGCCGGCGTCGATGGCCCGCTGGGCGTCGGCGTAGGTCAGTTGCGCACGGCTGCGGACGGTGGCGCGTCGGACGGCAGTGCCGGTCAGCTCCCCGGTCGCGTCGACGGTGAGGGTCCACAGGACCGCCGGCCGGTCCTCGCCCGGCAGGAGGCTCGCGGCCCCCTCGCTGAGGGCCGGCGGGTGCAGCGGGGTCACGACGTCGGGGCTGTAGCGGGACACGCCGCGGTCCCACGCCTCGACGTCCACCGGGTCGCCGGGGCGGACGAAGGCGGCCACATCGGCGATCGCGTAGTGGACGACCAGCCCGCGGGCCGGGCCGTCGGTGACGCCCAGCGCCTGGTCGAGGTCCCGCGCGCCCGGGGGGTCGATCGTGACCAGGGGGAGGTCGGTCGCGTCCTCGCGATCCCCGGACGGCCCGCGCGCAGCGGCCTCCTCGGCGGCGGCGACCACCGCGGGTGGGAAGGCGGCCGGGACGTCGAGCTCGTCGCGGAGCGCCTCGAACGGCGCGGCCAGCGCATCGTCGGCCAGGTCACGTCGGGGCAGGGTCACGACGGCGGAGGCTACTCGCGGTCGGTGGACCGGGACCGCGCTCGGGCGGCCCCAGCGGCCAGGATGTGCACTTCGGCCACGAGGGTGGCCCGACTGCACATCTGGCCTCGCGGCGTCAGCGGGCCTCGCCGTGCAGTCGCCGGCCGACGACGGTGTACGTCCGGTCGTCGAGCGCGACGTTCCTCGACATCTACCTGCAGCGCGACCTCGCTGCCGGCCGCATCACCGAGTCCGACGTCCAGGAGCTCAAGCTCCGCCGCAAGCCGACGTACCGCGATGCGATCCCGACCCAGTCGGTGCTGACCATCACCTCGAACGTGGTGTACGGCCGGGGGACGGGCGCCACCCCGGACGGCCGCAAGGCCGGCGAGCCGTTCGCGCCGGGCGCGAACCCCATGAACGGCCGTGATGTCCACGGGGTGGTGCCGACCGCCCTGTCGCTCGCGAAGATCCCGTACGCCCACGCCGAGGACGGGATCTCCTGGACGGCCTCCATGACGCCGTCGAGCCTCGACCGCACCCCGGAGGACCGGGTCGCGTCGCTCGTCGGCATCCTCGACGCCACCGACCTGGTCCTCCTCGACCTCAAGTCCTGGGGCGCGGAGCGGTACCGGGCACTCACCGGCGGCGACATCTCACCCACCCTGGCCCTCGCCCGCCGGCTGGCCGACCGGGGGCAGCCGACCTGGATCCGGTTCGTCGTCGTGCCGGGCATGACCGACGACGACGCCGTGGTCGACGGCGTCGCCGGGTTCGCCGCGTCGCTCGGCTGCGTGCAGCGGGTCGACGTCCTGCCCGTCCACCGACTGGGCGCCGCCAAGTACGCGGCGCTCGGGCGGCCCTACCCCATCGCCGACGTCGAGCCGCCGGACGCCGCCGCCCTCGCGCGGGTCCGCAACCGGTTCGCCGCGCACGGACTGCACGCGGTCTAGCCCCCGATTGGGCCCGGCGGCGGGTCTGCGGCCACCATCGGGCCATGCCCGCCACCACCCCCGAACCCGAGCTGACCACCCGCGTCGACCTGGCCACTCCGGACGGGAGGCGGCTCAACCCCGCCGCACGCGGCTGGTCGCGCCACCCGCTGCACCGCGCGAACCTCCGCGGATCGTGGGGGCGGACGAAGCGGTGGGACTACTGGGCCGTCCTGGCCGGCGACCTGGTCGTGTCCGCCCTGGTCGCCGACATCGACTACGTCGGCATGGCCGAGGTGTGGTGGGCGGACCTCGCGACCGGCGCGACCGGCGGTGCGGAGCTCCTCAGACCCCTCGCGGTCGGCATCGACCTGCCCGAGATGGCCGGCACCGTCCCGGTGCGGGTGCGCGGCCGAGGCCTCGACCTCGCCCTACGCGACGACGCGTCAGGCGCGACCCACCTGGCGGCGTCGTGGCGCGACCGCGACGGCCGGCCCGGGACCCTCGACGTCGTCGTCGACCTGCCACCCGGCCACCAGTCCCTCAACGTCGTGATCCCCTGGACCGACCGCCGGTTCCAGTACACCTCCAAGCACCAGGCCCGACCCGCCCGCGGCCGCGTGGCCGTCGGCGACCGGACCTGGGTGTTCGGGTCCGACGACCGGCCCGCCTGGGGCGTCCTCGACGTCGGCCGGGGTCGCTGGCCGTACACCACCCGCTGGAACTGGGGAGGGGGCGCGGGCCCCGCCACCGGCGCCGACGACGTCGTGGTGGGCCTGCAGCTCGGCGGGCGCTGGACGGCCGGGACCGGTGCGACCGAGAACGGGATCCTCGTCGACGGCCGGCTCACGAAGATCGGGACCGAGCTCACCTGGGACTACGACTGGGACGCGCCCCTCCGGCCGTGGCGGGTCCACGACCCCGACGGACACCTCGACGTCACCCTCCACCCCCGCCACGACGAGCACTCCACCGTCGATCTCGCCGTCCTGCGCCGCGAGACCCACCAGGTCTTCGGGACCTGGACCGGCTGGGTGCGGGACGCGGACGGCCGCCGACTGGAGCTCGACGCCGTCCAGGGCTTCGCGGAGGAGTCCCGCGCCCGCTGGTGAGCGGGCACGGTGCCAGGGAGTGGGTAGGGTCGCGGACGTGGATCTCCGAGCCATGTCCTGGAACATCTGGTGGCGCTTCGGCGACGACTGGCGTGCCCGCCAGGACCGCGTCGTCGAGGTCCTGAAGGCGCTCCGGCCGGACGTGGTCGGGCTGCAGGAGGTGTGGAGCACCCCGTCGCGGACGCAGGCCGACGTCCTCGCCGCCGAGCTCGGCATGCACGCCGCGTTCGCGCCGGAGTCCTTCCCGCCGGTCCCCTCCCCGCCCGAGCACCCCGACCAAGCCGGTGCCGACCTCGGCGTCGCCGTCCTCAGCCGCTGGCCGGTCGTCCGCCAGCAGGCCAAGCGGCTGCCCTCGACGCGTCGTCACCGCCCGCCCGCGCTGCTGGTCACCGTCGACCACCCCCTCGGGCCGCTGCACGTCTGCTCGGTGAGCACCGAGTGGTCGTCGACGTACGCCGACGACCACCTCGCCCAGACCGAGGCGCTCGCCGACCTGGTCACCAACCCGACCCTCGACGGCGACCTGCCGGTCGTGATCGCCGGGGACCTCCGGGCGGGACCGGACGCCGACGCCTTGCGCCCCCTCCTCCGGGTCACCGTCGACGCCTGGACCCTGGGCGGCGGCCAACCGGACGCGGCGACCCGCTGCGCGGTCCCGGGCGCACCCCGCCAGCCCCAGGAGCGCGTCGACTACCTCCTCCTACGACCAGGACGGCCCGGCGCCGGGGTCAGCGTCCGCGACGTCGCCCTCGCGGGCCGGACCGACGACGAGCCGGCCCCGTCGAACCACCTCGCGGTCGCCGCCGACATCGTCCTCGACGGCTGACCAGGACCAACGGCGGCGGCCGGGGGGTCTGAGGACCCTGCCGCGGGGGCCTGGTCCATCGCACCATGGCGGCAGGTCGACGCGTCGACTGCGTCGACCGTGCGCGCGACGTCCAGGAGGCACGGCAATGCCGGCGATCATCGTGAAGGACCTCTGCAAGCTGTACGGGGTGCAGCGCGCGGTCGACGACCTGTCCTTCGAGGTCGCCGACGGCGAGGTCTTCGCCCTCCTCGGCCCCAACGGCGCCGGCAAGACGACGACGGTGGAGATCCTGGAGGGGCACCGGACCCGCACCTCCGGCCAGGTCCAGGTGCTCGGGTTCGACCCGGCGACCGGTGGTCGGGACTACCGGGAGCGGATCGGGATCGTCCTGCAGGACGCCGGTCTCGACGAGGACCTGACGGTCGTCGAGCTCGTCGCGACGCACGCCGGGTTCTACCCGCGTCGACGTGATGTCGGGGAGGTCATCGAGCTCGTCGGCCTCGCGGAGAAGCGCCGGTCGCGGGTCACGACCCTCTCCGGCGGGCAGCGACGTCGCCTGGACCTGGCCCTGGGCCTGATCGGGGATCCGGAGCTGCTGTTCCTGGACGAACCCACCACCGGGTTCGACCCCGCCGCCCGCCGACAGGCGTGGACCCTGGTGGAACGCCTCCGGGAGCTCGGCAAGACCGTCCTGCTGACGACCCACTACCTGGACGAGGCCGAGCACCTCGCCGACCGCGTCGCGGTGGTGGCGCGGGGCCGCCTGGTCGCCACCGGCACGCCCGAGGACCTGATCGCCGGGACCGACGCAGCTGTCATCACCTTCCGGCTGCCCGCCGACGTCGCCGTCGCCGACCTGCCCCTCCCCTCCCCCGCGGTGCGGGTCGACGGTGAGCTGGTCACGGCGACGGCCGAGGATCCCGTCGCGGCGCTGCACGCCCTGACCGGCTGGGCGCTCGCGCGCGGCACGTCGCTGCCCGGCCTGTCGCTGCGGCGGCGCACCCTCGAGGAGGCCTACCTGCAGCTGGTCGACGACGTGGAGGCGGACGACGTCCGCGCCGACGATGTCTGAGCGCCAGCCCACGCGCCCGTCGGCGCTGCAGCTCGTCGCCGGTCAGGTCCGCTACGCCGTCCTGGGGGTCGTCCGGACGCCGATAGCGGCGTTCTTCACCTTCGCCTTCCCGGTCATCTTCGTCGTCCTGATCGGCATCCTCGCCGGCGACGAGGTCGTCGACGAGGCGACCGGGGTGCGGGTCACCCAGTTCGCCACCCCGGGCATGATGGCCTTCGCGGTCGCCATGGCGAGCTTCACCACACCGGCATCGGCCATGGCGTTCGCCCGCCAGACCGGTGTGCTCAAGCGGCTGCGGGGCACCCCGCTGCCCGCCTGGGCCTACCTGGGCGGCCGGGTGGTCGGCGCCGCGCTGGTGGCGCTGGTCGCGTTCCTGCTCACCGTCGTGGTGGCGGTGCTCACCTTCGACGTGCAGGTGTTCGCCCGCACGCTGCCCCAGGCAGCCCTGGTGATCGTGCTGGCCTCGGCGTCGTTGGCGGCGCTCGCGTTCGCGGCGGTGGCGGTGTTCCGGTCCGCCGAGACCGTCAACATGGTCACGACCGGGTCGGTGGTGATGCTCGGGTTCGTGTCCGACATCTTCCTGGTCGGCGCCGAGCTGCCCCGCCCGCTCGCGCTGATCGGCGACCTGTTCCCGCTGTCGCACCTCGGGGCGCTGCTCCGCGATGCGTTCCACCCCTTCGGGACCCCGGCGTTCGGCTGGGAGCACCTGGCCGTCGTCGCCGCCTGGGGGGTCGGCGCGACCGCGCTGGCCGTGTGGCGCTTCAGCTGGCAGCCGGCCACCCGCGCCGGCGGCGGCCAGCCCACCCCCGCCCGTGTGGAGGAGGTGCCGGTCACCCCGGCATCCGCGGTCGGCGCCGTCGTCGAGGTCGGTCGTCCCGGCGGGGTCGCGCTGCTGGCCGGTCAGGTCCGCGCGGCGCTGCTGGCGGTGCGCCGCGACGTCGGCTCGGTCTTCTTCGCCGTGCTGTTCCCGCTGCTGCTGGTCCTGCTGATGCCGGCGGTGTTCGGCGAGGGGACGCTCGAGGGCTTCGACCTCCCGTTCGTCCAGGTCCTCGCCCCGGCGATGGTCGCCTACGGCGTGGCGACCCACGGGTTCGTCAACCTGCCCGAGCAGCTCGCCCGGGCGCGGGACGCCGGCGTCCTGCGCCGGCTGCGCGGCACCCCGCTGCCGGCGGCTGCCTACCTCGGTGGCCGCCTGGTCGCCGTGGTCGTGGTCGCGGTGGCGATCGCGGTGGTGACCTTCGTCGCCGCCGCGCTGGTGTGGGACCTGTCGGTGCCGCTCGCCCGCGTCCCGGCTGCCGTGGTCGCGCTCGGCATCGGCACCGCCGCGATGACCGCGCTCGGCGTCGTGGTGGCCGGCCTGGCCCGCACCGCGAAGTCGGTGCCGCCGATCAGCTTGGGTCTGCTCCTGCCGCTGTCGTTCGTGTCCGACGTGTTCAGCTTCGCCCCGCTGCCGACCGCGTTGCAGGTCGTCGGGTGGGCGTTCCCGCTGAAGCCGTTCGTCCACGCGCTCACCGGGGCGCTCGACGGCGGATCGCCGGCCTGGGCCTGGCCCGAGCTCGCCGCGCTGACCGCGTGGGCGGTCGTCGGGGCCCTCGTGGCCGCGCGGACCTTCCGGTGGGAGCCGAAGGCCGTCCGGCAGGGTCCCGCCGTCAGGGCCGCGGGCGCAGCCTGACCGTCGGAGGGGCGGGGTCGGGGGCCTGACGTGCACCCGTGATCCCCGGTCGGGGAGACTGCGGGACCATGTCCCACCTCACCGCCCTCGCCCCCGACCGCGTCCGACCCGTCCCCGGCTACCTGAACACCGCCTCGGTCGGTCTCGGACCACAGGCGTCGGCTGCCGCGATGCACGCCCACCTGGACGACTGGGTGGAGGGGCGGGTCCACCCGCCGGCGTTCGACGCCACCGTCCAGTCGCTGCGGGCGGCGTACGCCGGGTTGGTCGGGATGCCGTCAGCCCGCGTCGCCGTCGTCGGCGTGCTGTCCCCGGTGGCCGGTCTGGTCGCCTCCTGCCTGCCCGACGGCGCGACGGTGCTCGCTGCTGAGGAGGACTTCACCAGCGTGCTGTTCCCCTTCCTGGCCGACGACCGCTTGGACGTCCGGACCGTGCCGCTCGACGGGCTCCTCGACGCGGTCACCCCGGATGTCGACATGATCGCGGTGTCGGCGGTGCAGTCCGCCGACGGGCGGGTGCTGGACCTCGACGGGCTGGCGACGGCGGCAGGCGACGCCGGGGCCCGGACGTTCCTCGACCTGACCCAGGCGGCCGGCTGGCTCGAGGTGGACGCCCGCCGGTTCGACGTGACCGCCACCAGCGCCTACAAGTGGCTGCTGATGCCCCGCGGGGTCGGGTTCATGACTGTGCGCGAGGACGTCGACTGGCTGGTCCCCCGCCAGGCCGGCTGGTACGCCGGGGGGGACATCTGGTCGTCGATCTACGGCCCGCCGCTGCGCCTGGCGGCCGACGCCCGCCGCTTCGACCTCTCGCCGTCCTGGCCGTGCGTGGTGGGGGCGCTGCCGTCCGCGGAGCTGCTGGGCGATCTTGGCATCGCCACGATCGGCGCCCACGACGTGGGGCTCGCCGACGCGTTCTGCGAGGCGATCGACGTCGAGCCGGCGGGCAGCGCCATCGTCAGCGTGGACGTCGACGTCGACCCGGCCGTCCTCGAGGCGGCGGGCGTGGTGGCGGCCGTCCGTGCGGGCCGGCTCCGGCTGTCGTTCCACCTGTACAACGACGCCTCGGACGTCGAGCGGGCCGCCGCGGTGGTGCGGGCGGGCCGGCGATGACGGCCGGTCGGGCGTCGCTGACCGCGCGCGCCGTGGCTGCCGGGCGGGCGATCGGCTACCGGCACCTCCACGACCCGCTGGCCACGACGTTCCTGCCGCCGGTGGAGCGGCGGGTCGCCGCCGCGGCCCGGCGCGTGGCCGTCCGGCCGGCCGGGGCGGACGCGATGGCCGTCGCCACCCTGGGCCTGTCGCGCCACACGGCGCTCCGGATGGCGGCGATCGACCGGTTCGTGACGGTGGCCGTCGACGGCGGCTGCACCCAGGTCGTCGTGGTGGGTGCCGGCTTCGACACGCGGGCGTGGCGGCTGGACGCGCTCGCGTCGACGCCGGTCTGGGAGCTCGACCTGCCCGCCACCCAGCAGGCCAAGCGGGAGGCGCTCGGTGACCGGGCCCACCGCGACGGCCTCCACCTGGTCCCCGTCGACCTGGCCGCCACCACGATCCCCGATGCCCTCGACGGCCACGGCCACCGCCGCGACGTCCCGACCGCGTGGGTGTGGGAGGGGGTGGCGCCCTACCTGCCGCCGACCGCGGTCGAGGAGGTGCTCGACGGCATCGCCACCTGCTCGGCCCCCGGCAGCCACCTCGCCATGACGGTGGCCCACCCCGACCTGCTGGGACGGGGACCGCTCGCGCCCGTCACACGCCCGCTCGCCGCCTGGGCGTTCCGGGTGCTGGGCGAGCCGATCCTCTCGACGTACGACGAGGACGCGGCGGAGGCCGTGGTCGTCGCACACGGCGGCGTCGACGCGCACGTCACCGCCCCGGCGGACTGGGCGCGCGCCGCCGGCCTGCCAACCCGCCCGGATGCCTTCGGCGCGGAGCGGCTGGTGACCGCCAGGGTCGGGTGACCCCTCGGCCGCAGGTCAGACGGTCGTGCTGGGGGGAGCCGGTCTGTAAGCCGGATCCTGTCGAGGACGACCATCTATCTAGGACCAGCGTCACCGCTGGCCTCGAGCGGCCTACCCGGTGCTCGGCGGGTCGCGTCATCGCACCTGCGTGGCCTTGCTCCGGACGGGGTTTGCCTGGCCACCGACGTCACCGCCGGTGCCGGTGCGCTCTTACCGCACCCTTTCACCCTCACCCGCACCGGACCCGGAGGTCCGGCCGCTGGCGGTCTGCTCTCTGTTGCACTTGCCGCGCATCGCTGCGCCTGGGCGTTACCCAGCGTCCTACCCTGTGGAGTCCGGACTTTCCTCGACGTGCGCCGCACCAGCCGGTGCGAGCACGCCGCGGCCGTCCGACCGACTCCCCTCAGCCCCCACACCGTACCCCCCACATGGACACCGTCGCCGACTACGGACCGGCGCCGATCGACGTCGCCCACGCCTACCCCGGCACCTGGCCGGACCGCGCGGTCGTGGTCGATGGCGACCGGGTCGTCCCCCTCCCCCGCTCGCCGCACGGCACCGACGGCCGGACCCCGATCGTGGCGATCGGGTCGAACGCCTGCCCGGCCCAGATCCACGCGAAGACCCTCGGCGGACCCGTCGTGCTGACCCCGACCGTGCTGCGCGACCACCTGGTCGTCTACGCCGGGCACATGACGTCCTACGGCGCGATCCCCGCCACCGTCACCCCGTGGCCGGGCGCCAGCTGCGCCGTGTTCGTCTCCTGGCTGACCGATGACCAGCACGCGGTGATGGACACCTCCGAGGGCCCGAACTACGAGCGGGTCCAGCTCCCCACCGACGACGGGCCGCTCCCCGGCTACCGGGCGCGCACCGGCCTGACGACCGCCGGCAGCCGGCCGATCCGCGTGGCCGGCATCACCGCGGACGGACCGGACCTGCCCGACGCGATGACCCAGCCGGAGGTCCTCGCCCACGTCCTGGGCTGAACGGACCGACGACCGACCGTCAGCCCGGCACGTCGAAGGGCAGCGACCGCACCTCGACCCCGCCGAGGGCGACCGCCGCCCACACCGCGATCATGATCGCGTCCGCCGTGTCGTGGCGGAGCGGCCCCACCGGCGCCGGCGCACGACCGCCGTTCGCGCGGGACCACTCGATCACCCGGACGGCCTTGGCCTGCGCGGCGGCCTTGGCCAGCTTGCCGGTCCGGCGCTCGCGCGGGAGCAGCAGCACCTCGCGCCACCGCTCGGCGTGGACCCGGACGACCTCCGCACCCGTCCCGCGGGCGGCGCGCTCCCAGATGCGCGCCAACCCCTCATCGCCTTCCACGGCCAGGACCGCGATCGGCCCCACCTCCGCCAGCATCCCGACCGCGCCGCGTCGCAGCGCCGACCGCGACCCGATGTGGGTGGAGGTGTAGCGGCGCAGCCGGACGGGCCCGTCGACCACGCCGTCCAGCACCGCGACGCCGGTCCGCAGCCCGAGGTCCACGCCGACCACCGTCCCCGGCGCCACACCCTCGACGTCCCCGAGGGTCAAGATGTTCCCAAGTCTTCTGTGTCCGGTCGGCCATGCGCCACACTGGCGGACATGTCAACCGCCACCCTGGAGATCTACCGCACGGAGTCCGGCTCCGTGTACGAGATCGCCGGCCGTCGGATCCGCCGGGTCGCCGGCGACGGGTCCGGGGCGATCGAGGGGTGGCAGGAGTACGTGGCGATCAACCGCGTGCCGGCGTCGATCTTCCACCCCGGCGCGACCGGCGAGATCCTCGAGGTCGTCCTGCGCGGCGGCCGGCGGATGTACACCTCCCGGCTGATCCTCCCCTTCGGCTGATTCGGCGCGACCGCGCCCGGGTGGTACACACGCTGGGTGTCTCGTGTCATCTCCCTCGACGATGCCGTCCGGTCCGCCCGACGGCAGTTCATGGCGACCGGCGACGTGGACATGCGCCGCCTGACCGAGGAGCTGGCGGTCGGCCGGGCGACCCTGTACCGGGTCGTGGGCAGCCGCGACCGGCTGCTCGGGCGGATCGTCAACGACCTGGCCGAGGTGACCCAGCGGATGTCGATGGCGGAGGTGGCGCAGATCCACCCGCCCGGGATCGACCGGATCGTGGAGGGCGCCCGGCGGATGAACGGCTACGTCGTGGCCTTCGGGCCGCTGCGACAGCTGATGGAGCAGGACCCCGCCACAGCCTTCCGGGTGCTGTTCACCGACACCGGCGGCGTCCACGACGCGTCGGTGGCGATCTGGCGCCGTGAGATGGAGGAGGCTGCTGCGTCCGGGGCGCTCACCCTCCCCCGCGAGGTCGGCCGGCTGGCGTACATGTTCGTCCGGATCGGCGAGTCGATGATCTTCGCGGACCTGCTGAACGCCCGCGAACCCGACCTCGACCTGGCCCGCGACCTGCACCGCGCGCTGCTGACCCTCCCCTGACCCGGTCAGCGGTCCGACGGCTCGTCCCACTCCCACACCGCGCCCTCGCGGGTGTCCTTGACACGGATCCCGTCGGCGTCCATGTGCCCGCGGATGTGGTCGGCCACCTCGTACACCTTGCGCTGGCGGGCGTCCTCGCGGACGTGGAGGAGGGTCTCGATGACGGGGCGGACCAGCTCGACGTGGTCGTGCATGCCCTCCCCCGCCAGAGCCCCGAGCCGCGTGATCATCCCGCGCAGCTGCGCGGTCCCGCGCTCGGCCGCGTCGGAGACCTGGGTGTCGGCCGACCAGTCGCGGATCAGCTGCTCGGTCGCCAGCGCCGCGGCCGTGGCGGTCTCGGCGTCCTGGGCGGCCAGGGCGTCGTCGAACCGCCCCTGCTCGGCAGCGAGCGCGTCGAGGAACGGCCCCTCCGGGCCGCCGGTGGCGAGCTGCGACCCGGCGTCTACCACCCCCGGCGCGACGGTCTCGGTCGGGCGTCCGACCTCGGCGAGGCGACCGGTCCCGGCGGCGGCCAGGTCGGCCATCGGGCGCTCCTCACCCGCCCCGACGGTCAGGACCACCTCGCCGCCCGCGCGGACGTGGACCCCGCCGCGCCCCTCCACCCGCACGGTCGCGGTGTCGCCGTCGACGATGCAGGCGGTGTGCTCGTCGACGCCGAGGACCCAGGTGCCCTCCGGCAGCTCGGCCTCCATCGCGGAGAGCCGCCGCTCCCCGAGGTAGCAGAACCGCGTGTCGTGGGTGCCGCCCTCGGCGTTGTCGAAGTGCGGGATCACCACGGCCGGCCAGCCGGTGAGCGCCTCGACGAGCCCGAGCCCCTCCCACCAGTGGGGCACCTGCCCGGCCTTGTAGACCTCGTAGACGGGCACGGCGTGGGAGCCGGCCGTCACCGCCGCCGCCGACGCCAGCACCACGGTGCCGCCACCGCGGTGGACCTGGCCGATCGCGTCCGCCAGCCCCGCGGCCCGCCACTGCCGCAGCGCGTAGGTCGGGCTGCCGGGCCCGGCGAACAGCCAGTCGCTGCGCCGCACCTCGTCGCGCACGCGCTCGACGGTCAGCCCGTCGGCGTCCTCGAGCGACCCGGCGTCGATCGCGGCGACGTCGACGCCGACGTTGTGGGCGAAGTACTGCCGGGCCTTGGCGGTGATCTCACCGGCGTTCTCCTGGAAGCCGTACGGCGTCGTCAGCAGCCTGGCGCGGACGTCGTCACGGCCGGTGCGTGACCGGGTCCGGTCCAGCAGCGCCTTGTGGGTGGTGACCATCGTCGGGGTCGTCTCGCCCGACCCCATCAGCACGAGCGTGCCCGCGGCAGCGTTCCGTTCCATCGCGTTGCCCAGTGTGTCCGATGGGTGTGACGTCGAACCGGGTCAGGCGGGAACGATGATCGAGCCGCACTGCTGGCAGTAGGCCAGGGAGTGGCGGGCGGTCTCCTTGATCTCCTCGAGCTCGATGGCGGTCAGCTCGAGCTGGCAGCCGGTGCAGGTCCGCCGCTCCAACCGGGCGACGACCCGGCCGGGCCGCTTGGCCTTCAGGGTGTCGTAGGCGCCGAGGACGCCCTCGTCGAGCACGCCGGACTCCTCACCGCGGCGTGTGCGGAGCGCCTCGAGCTCGGCGTCGATGTCGGCGGCGGCCTCGTCGCGCTGGCGGGTCAGGTCGGTGACCTGCTCGGCGAGCTCGGTGCGGCGGGCGGTCAGCTCCTCGACCAGGGAGCCGACCTCTTCGGACTGCTCCATGATCTCGAGCAGCGAGTCCTCGATGTCGGACTTGCGCCGCTTGAACTCGCTGATCTCCTCGCGGCGGGCCTGCAGCTCGCGCTCCGACTTCAGCTGACCGGAGTAGATCTGGGCCTCGGAGTGCTTGCGGCCGGCCTCGGCGGTCTCGATCTCCCGCTCGTGGCGGGCGGTCTGGGCAGCCAGGCGCTCCTGGGTCTGGGTGGCCTCGACCAGCTCGTCGGCGACCTTCTCCTGGGTCTCGACGTGCAGGTCGAGGGCCTTCTGCTCGGGCAGGTTCTGGCGCTTGTGCTCGAGCCGGCGGATCTCCTCGTCGGTGTCGGCCAGCGTGAGCAGCTGCTGCTGCTGTTCGGGGGTTGCCTTCATGCAGGAGCTCTCCAGTCGGTCCAGGGGTCGGTGACGACGCACGAGCGGTGGATCGGCGCGGTCAGGCCGAAGTCGTCGCGGCGGGCCTCGAGGGCGGCGACGACGCCGTCCATCGCCGGGTCCTCGGTCGCGAAGTGGCCGGCGTCGATGAGCGGCAGCCCCAGGGTGAGCGCGTCGAGGGTGCGGTGGTGCTTGAGGTCGCCGGTGACGAACACGTCCACCGTCGCCCGCCCGTCGGCGTCGAGGACCGCCTCGATCAGGCTGTCGCCGGAGCCGCCGCAGATCGCGACGGTCGTGGCGGTCGCCGCCGGGTCGGTCGCCGCAAGGCGCAGGTGGGGGGACGGCAGGCCGTCGGCCAGCCGGCGGGCGACCTCGGCCAGGGGGAGGGGGTCGGGCAGGCGACCGCGGACGCCCAACCCCATGGCGGAGGGGGAGGGGTCGGCGACGAGGGGGTAGAGGTCGATCGGGACCTCCTCGTAGGGGTGGGCCTCGGCGAGGGCGGCGCGGATCGCGGGGACGTGACGTCGGGGGGCGACCACCTCGATGCGGTCCTCGGCGACGAACTCGCGCTGCCCCCGGGTGCCGACGTGGGGGTCGGTGGCGTCCCCGGGCCGGAACGTGCCGGTCCCGGGGGTCGTGAACGCGCACTCGGTGTAGTCGCCGATCACCCCGGCGCCGGCCGCGGCCATGGCGCGGATGACGGCGTCGGTGGCGTCGGTGGGCGCGAAGGTGACGATCTTCGTGGGGGCGTCACCGGGGTCGGGGGCGAGGGGCTGCAGCGGCCGGCGCTCCTGCAGCGCGAGCACGTCGGCCGCGGGGTGGGACGTGCCGTCCACGGCCTTGTCGACGTTGGTGTGGACGGCCAGCACGGCGACGCCCTGCCGGGCGGCGCGCAGAGCCAGGCGGCCGGGCGCGGTGGTCGGGGTGAGCCGGGCGAGCGGGCCGAACAGCAGGGGGTGGTGGGCGACGACGAGGTCCGCGCCCAGCCCGGCGGCCTCGTCGAGCACCGCCTCGGTCACGTCGAGGGTGACCAGCACCCCGGTGACCCGGTCGCCGAGGCGGTCGCCGACGTGCAGGCCCACGGCGTCCCAGGACTCGGCGTGCACGGGCGGGTAGGCGTCGTCCAGGGCGGCGCACCAGCGCCCGAGAGGGTCGCCGCCAGCGTCGGTGGGGGCGATCTCGGGGTCGGGGGAACCTGATCGCGTCGCCATCGTCCGCGGGATCCTATCGGCGGCGACCGGGCGGTGCTGGATCGCCGGAGACCCCGCCTGCGGCGTGGTCCGGCCGCCCGTCGGGCAGGCTGGCGGGGTGCCACAGGTGACCGCGTCCACGTTCGTCCCCGTCCCGCCCGACACCGCGTTCGCGGTGTCCCAGACCACCGGGGAGGTGCGGCTGGCATGGGACCCGTTCATCCGCCACCAGGAGCTCCTCGGCGCCGACCGCCCGGCGAAGGGGGTGCGCACCCTGACCCGTGCGCGGGTCGGACCGAGGATGATCAGCGAGTACGTCTCCTACCGACCGCCGACGTCGGTCGGCATGACGATGGTCGAGGGGCCGTGGTTCTTCGCCTCCTTCGGCGGCGGCTGGCGCTTCACCCCGTCCTCCGAGGGCGGCGTCGAGGGGACCACCGCGGTGTGGAAGTACACCTACGCGGTCCGCCCGGCGGTCCTGCGCCCGATCGCCGAGCAGATCGGGCAGTGGCTGCTGGGCCGCGAGATCCGCGCCCGCATCGCGGCGTTCGCCGCCGCGTGCGAGGACCCGGCGGTGCTGGCTGCGCTGTGACGGACCGCGGGCCTGCCCGGCGGCTCAGCTGGCCCTGAGGTGCGCGGCGAGCGACCGGGAGATGATGCGGTAGCCCGCGGGGTCGTGTGCCAGCAGGCGCTTCGCGACCAACCCCTGGAGGGTGGACCCGATCTCCGATGAGCGGGTCCGCCCGACCGCCCGGGCGATGGCGGTGCCGTCCGCCGCAGGGCCGAGGGTCGCCGCGGCGGTGAGCACCTCCAGCTGCCAGTCGGTGAGGCCGGCGACGCGGTTGCGGACGTGTGCGTCGACCTCCCGTCGGACGCGCAGCCAACCGGCGGCGACGTCGTCGGCGGTGATGACCGGACCGGTCTCGGCGTCCCAGGCGGCCGCGCCGGCCAGTTGGAAGAGGAACGGATCACCCAGACACCGCTCGATCAGCGCCTCGCCAGCTCTGCGCTCCATGAGCACCGACGTCGGCCCGCTGTCGCCGACGACCGGGTAGCCGTCGGCGAACGCGAACGTGAGAGCCGCGCGCACCTCATCGTCGGTGAACGGCTCGAGGAACGCCGTCGCGAAGCGGCGCGAGAAGGTGACCCCTGCGTCCTCGGCCTGCTGCGCGAACTGGGGGAGGCCCGACAGCAGCACCACGACCGGCAGGTACTCCTCGACCTCCTCACCGGTCGCGGTCGACGCCGGAACCCGTGCCTCGAGCAGATCACCGAGCACGGTGAGCAGTTGGCTGAGCTCGTCGCCGGCCAGGTTCTGCACCTCGTCGACTCGGATGACCAGCAGGCGGCCGAGCGACTTGGCGTGGGCGGCCAGGGATCCGAGGAGCTCGGCCAGCCCCGTGTACCGGTCCTCCGCCGGGGCACTGACGCCGACCGACGCGCCCAGCAGGCCGACGTCGCGCACGCGATCGACCGCCCGCGAGATGCGCGACGCCACCCGCTCCCCGCTAGGGACGAGCGGCAGCACGGCGGCCGCGAGGGCGGCCAGGGGATCACGACCGCGCGCGAGGCGGAGCGGTGCCGCGACCAGATCCCCGGCTCGGCCACGGTCGTCGGCGATCCGGTTGACGAGGACCGACTTCCCGAGCCCCGGGTCGCCGAGGTAGGTCCGGCCGCGTTCGAACAGC
Source organism: Euzebya sp. (assembly GCF_964222135.1). NCBI lineage: Bacteria > Bacillati > Actinomycetota > Nitriliruptoria > Euzebyales > Euzebyaceae > Euzebya > Euzebya sp. The sequence goes on along the minus strand of NZ_CAXQBR010000014.1, from coordinate 31,907 downwards.
CCGGCCAGGCGTCGCGGTACCAGCCGCGCCTCGACGTCGGCGAGCTCGTCGTCCCGACCCACCCACACGTCCGGGACAGCCCCGGATCCGGGTGCGAAGGGGTTGTTGAGCACCGATCTGTGCATCGACGTCACAGTACCAGCGCAGCGCAGGTTGGTAACAGTACCTTCGATGCGACAGGTTCGTACCAGTACCGTGCGCCTGACTCGCACCGTACGACCGGGCCGGCGTAGGGTCTCGCGGTCCGCAGTCGACCGGGGTCCCCCCGGAGTTCCCGGAGCCCATCGTGCCCCTTGGCCCTGTCCTGTCCCGTGGTCGTCGCTGGTCGGCGGTCGTGCTGGTCGTCCTGCTCACCGTGCTCGTGGCCGGCCTGGCCGCGCCGCAGGCGGTCGAGCCGGCCGTGGCCGCGGAGAACGCGCCGGCGGCGGACGTCGAGCCTCTCGAACCCGTCGCGGTCGAGTGGCTGAGCGACCGGATGGTCGACGTCACCTTCGACAGCCCCCGCCTGGACCCGCCGCTGGCCCAGACGACGGTGCGGGTCCTGGTGCCGCCGGGCTACGACGCCTCGCTGCGCGAGTACCCGCTGCTGCTGCTCCTCCACGGCGCCGGCGACCGGTACGACGGGTGGACGACCAAGCAGGACGGCTGGCCCACCACGCTGGAGGAGTGGTCCGCTGACGCCGACGTCGTGATCGCCATGCCCGACGGCGGCACCCCCGACGAACCGGGCTGGTACACCGACTGGCACCGCGGCGGCGAGTACGGCGCCCCGGAGTGGGAGACCTACCACATCGGCCAGCTCCTGCCCTGGCTGGCCGACGCCTTCCGCATCCGCGAGGACCGCGCCGGCATCACCGTCGCCGGGCTGTCCATGGGCGGCGGCGGGGCGATGCACTACGCCGCGCGGCACCCCGACACCTTCGGGGCTGCGTTCGGGTTCTCCGGCGCGATGGACACCACCGCGCTCGCCGTCGCCTTCCCCGACGTGTGGGGCGATCCGGTCCTCGATGCGGTCCGGGTGCAGGGCCACAGCCCGACGAGGCTGGCGGCGAACCTCCACCAGACGCGCGTGTGGTTCCGCACCAACCGCGGGCTGCCCGGCGGCCCCTCCCCCGCCGACGACGACCCCGCCGGGCTGGCCCTCGAGGGCGTGGTCGCCGGCCTGAACGACCAGTTCGACGCGGCCCTCACCGCGGCAGGCGTCGAGCACGACTACCTGTCGGTCCCACAGGGCGGGCACAACTGGTGGCACTGGCACGACGGCCTGCAGACCCACGCGTGGGCTGAGATCAGCGCGGTCCACCGCGGGCAGGCCGACGTCCCGGCCGCGCTCGGCCCGTTCGACCACGTGACGATCGACACCGCGTTCTCCGTCGGCGGCTGGGACTTCGCGATCGACCGGACCGGGGACGCGCTGACCGAGCTCGGCGGCGTCTCCACCGCAGGGTTCACCGCCTCGGGGTCGGGCACCCTCGCCGTGGCCACTCCACCGGACCTGCCGGCCGGCGCGACCTACGCGGTCACGACCGGCGGCGAGACGACGGAGGTCACCGTCGGCGAGGACCGCCGGTTGCGGTTCGACGTCCTGCTGGGCCTCGTCCCGACCGAGGTGGGCATCGCCCAGGTGGCGACCGCTCCACCCGCCGTCGACCGCCTCGCCGGCGTCGACCGGTACGAGACCGCGGTCACGATCGCCCGGGACGGCCACCCCGACGGGGCCGCCGTCGTGGTCCTCGCCCGCGGCGACGCGTTCGCCGACGGGCTGGCCGGCGCGCCGGTGGCCGCCAGCCTCGACGCCCCCCTGCTGCTGACCGGCCGGGACGCCATGCCGGCGGTGACCGTCGCGGAGCTCGCGCGCCTCGCGCCCGAGCGGGTGGTCGTCCTCGGAGGGCAGTCGGCGGTGGCCGACGCGGCGCTCGCCGGCCTGCCCGACGGCGTGGAGGTCACCCGCGTGGCAGGCCCGGACCGGCACGCCACCGCGGCTGCCGCCGCCCGGGCGATCGGGCTGCGCGACGGGACCGCGGTGATCGCCTCCGGCGAGACGTTCGCCGACGTCCTGACCGCGTCGACCCTGGCGGCGCGCACCGGCGCGCCGATCCTGCTGACGGGTCGCGACGAGCTGCCCGCCCCGACGGCTGCTGCGCTGGCGGACCTCGGCGTCACCCGGGCCGTGGTGGTGGGCGGCCCCGCGGCGGTGTCCGACGGCGTCCTCGAGGAGCTGACGGCCGGCGGGTTCGCCCCGGAGCGGGTGGCCGGGCCGACCCGGTACGGCACGGCCGCCGCCGTGGCCGCGCAGCTGGTCGCCGACGGCGCCTCGTCCGCGACGACGTGGATCGCGACCGGTGCGGACTGGCCCGACGCCCTCGCGGCGGGCGCGGCGGTCGCCGCGGCCGGTGACGTGCTGCTCCTCACCGACCCGGAGGCCCCCGCGGCACGGTCGCCCGAGGTCGTGGCGGCACTGGCCGAGGGCGGATCGCCCGTCGCCCGGCTGCGCGTCCTCGGGGGCACCGCCGCGGTCGCCGAGACGGCCGTGGCCGCGCTGGTCGACGCCGCCGTCCGCGCCAGCGGGGTCGACGGCTGATCCTCGCGGGTCGGCGGGCGGCGCTGACCTAACCTGCTGCCGAGGTGCTGTTCCCCACCATCGAGTTCGCGCTCTTCTTCGTCGTCGTGCTGACGGGGTCGTGGCTGCTGATGCCCCGCAGGGGCCGGTGGAAGCTGTTCATCCTGGTCGCCTCGTACGTGTTCTACGGCTGGTGGAACCCGCGGTACTGCCTGCTGCTCGCGGCGGTCACGATCGTCAACCACGTGGGGGCGACCGCGATCTCCCGCCTGCGGGCGGGGAGGGTGCGGAACCTGGTGCTGGTCGGCACCGTCACCGTCGACCTGGTCGTCCTCGGGTGGTTCAAGTACTACGGGTTCTTCGTCGTGTCGGCGCAGAACGCCCTGTCGTCCCTCGGGCTCGACGTGAGCCTGCCGCTGCTGCAGATCGTCCTGCCGGTCGGCGTGTCGTTCTTCACCTTCCAGGCGATCAGCTACGTCGTCGACGTGCACCGCGGGGACACCGAGGCGGTGCCGCTGCTCGACTCCGCGGTCTACCTGTCGTTCTTCCCCCAGCTGGTCGCCGGCCCGATCGTGCGGGCGTCGGAGCTGATGCCCCAGCTGCGCCGCCGCCAGGACCCGCGGGCGGTCGACGCGACGCGCGGCTTCTGGCTGATCGCCGCCGGGATGTTCAAGAAGGTCGTGATCGCCAACCTGCTCGCCACCGAGCTGGTCGACCGGGTCTTCGCCAACCCCGAGCGGTTCAACGCCGTCGAGGTCATCACCGCCGTCTACGGCTACGCGGTGCAGATCTACGCCGACTTCTCCGGCTACACCGACATCGCGATCGGCGTCGCGCTGCTGCTGGGCTTCCGGTTCCCCGACAACTTCGACCGGCCCTACTCCGCGGTGACGCTGCAGGAGTTCTGGCGACGCTGGCACATGACCCTCTCCCGCTGGCTGCGGGACTACCTGTACATCCCCCTCGGCGGGAACCGCGGGGCGGGACGCTGGTCGGCCGAGCGCAACATCATGATCACCATGCTGCTCGGCGGGCTGTGGCACGGGGCGGCGTGGACGTTCGTGCTGTGGGGAGGGATCCACGGGCTGTGGCAGGTCCTCGAGCGCCGCGGGGTCATCTACGGCGGGGTCGCCCCGCAGGGACGGCAGAAGATCATCCGCGGGCTGATCACCTTCCACGTGGTCTGCCTCGCCTGGATCTTCTTCCGCGCCGAGACGTTCGCCTCGGCGATGGCCCTGCTCGGCCAGCTGGTCACCGGCTGGGGCGTCGCGCCGGCCCTGGACCCGTCGGTGCCGACGTTCTGGATCCCCCTCGCGATCGTCCTGCCGCTGCTCGCCCAGCTGACCCCCGGCGACGTCGGCGACCGGGTGATGGCGGTGTTCAGCCGCCGCGGCGTGATCCTGCAGGGCGTGCTCCTCGCGGGGTTCCTCATGGTGGTGGAGACGCTCGGCCCGGTCGGCGTCGCCCCCTTCATCTACTTCCAGTTCTGAGCCGCGTCGACTTGTGACACCATGCGTCGGGCAGCCGGACAGGACGGGACGACACGCATGCGAGAAGACGCCGACCGCCACCGCGAGCACGAGATCATCGACGCGTTCGTCGAGCTGGCGGACACCCTCGCGAGCGATTTCGAGGTCGGTGAGCTCCTGACCTTCCTCGTCCACCGCTGCGCTCACATCCTGGAGGCCGACGTGGCCGGGGTCCTGCTCGAGGGGCCGGAGGGGACCCTGCGGCTGACCGCAGCCACCTCTTCGGCGATGGACGACATCGAGCGGGCAGAGCTCGCGTCGGGCGTCGGGCCGTGCATCGACGCGTATCGGACCTGCGACCAGGTCATCGCCGACGACCTCTCCGCCCACGCGGACCGCTGGCCGGAGCTCGTCAGCCAGCTCGGGGGGTTCGGGATGCACGCTGGCTTCGCGTTCCCCATCAGGCTGCGCGACCGGTGCATCGGGGCCCTCAACCTCTACCGGCGCGACACCGGGAGCTTCGCCGAGGACGACCGTCGCCTGGCCCAGGCCTTCGCCCACGCGGCCGCGATCGGGATCCTGCAGGAGCGCGAGGTGAACGCCGCCAACCTTCGGGCCGCACAGCTCCAGCAGGCGCTCGACACGCGCGTGGTCATCGAGCAGGCCAAGGGCATCATCGCCGAGCGGCACGACCTCACCCCCGCGCAGGCGTTCGAGGTGATCCGCCGCCACGCGCGGAGCGAGCGCCGCAAGGTCCGCGAGGTCAGCCAGGAGCTGCTCGACGGCACCCTGGCCGACATCCCGGTGGACTGATCCCGGTCACCCCTCGAGGTAGGTCAGCACGGCCAGGACGCGGCGGTTCGACTCCGGGTTGGAGGTCAGGTCGAGCTTGGCGAAGATGCTCCGGACGTGCTTCTCGACCGCGCCGTCGGTGACGACCAGCTCGGCGGCGATCGCCGCGTTGGTCCGCCCCTCGGCCATGAGCGCGAGCACGTCCCGCTCTCTCGGGGTCAACCGGGCGAGCGGCGCGGCGCGCCGGCGGCGGCCGAGGAGCTGCTGGACCACCTCGGGATCGATCACGACCTCACCGGCGCCGACCCGGTCGACGGCGTCGAGGAAGTCGTCGACGTCCATCACGCGGCCCTTCAGCAGGTAGCCCACCCCTCCCCCGTCGTCGGCCAGCAACTCGGCGGCGTAGCGCTCCTCGACGTACTGGGACAGCACCAGCACCGGCGTGCCCGGGTGCGCGGTGCGGACGTCGACGGCAGCGCGGAGCCCCTCGTCGGTGTGGGTCGGGGGCATGCGGACGTCGGCGATGACCAGGTCCGGGGCGTGGGCGTCGACGGCCCGGCGAAGCGCGGCCCCGTCCCCCACCGCGGCTGCGAGCTCGTGGCCGGCACCGGTCAGCAGCCGCTCGAGCCCGGCGCGCAGGAGCACGGAGTCCTCGGCGATCACCAGCCGCACGGCAGCTCGGCGCGGACCGTGGTCGGCCCCCCGACGGGGCTGTCGACCGAGAGGTGGCCGTCGTGCGCCTCGACCCGTTCGGCCAGGCCGGCGAGCCCGGTGCCGAGGCTGCGATCCGCCCCGCCGATCCCGTCGTCAGCGACCTCGACGACGAGGAGGTCGTCGGTCCGCCTGATGTGGACCGACGCGCGCTGCGCCGACGCGTGGCGGGCCACGTTCGTGAGGGCTTCGGCGACGACGAAGTAGGCCGTGGACTCGACGGCGGTGGGCGGCCGCTCGGGGACGGTGACGATGATCGAGGTGGGGACGGGCGACCGCCTGAGCAGGTCGGAGAGCGCGGCGTCGAGCCCGAGGTCGCCGAGGATGGCCGGGTGGATGCCGCGGGAGAGGTCGCGGAGCTCGGCGAGGGCCCGCTTGGCCTCCTCGTGGGCCTCGGCCACGAGCGCCGCGCCGGCGTCGGGGTCGTCGGGCAGGGCCTGGCGGGCCAACCCGAGGGTGATGCCGAGCGCCACCAACCGCTGCTGGGCGCCGTCGTGCAGGTCGCGCTCGATGCGCCGCCGCTCGCGCTCGGCCGCGTCGACGGCGAGCTGGCGGCGGAGGCGCTGGTCGTCCAGCTCGGCGCGGATCGCTGCGTCCTGACCCGGGGAGAGCACCCCGACAGCGAGGTGGACCGCACCGCGTGCGAGGCGCTCGGCGACCCAGGGCGAGAGCGAGAGGAGCAGGAGGCCGGAGGTCATCGCCGCCCACGCCTCGAGGTCGAACAGCAGCAGCCCACCGGCGATGGAGGGGGTGGCGACGAGCAGGGACATGCCGCCGACCAGCATCCCGGCGACGGTGCTGCACGCCACGACGGCGTAGGCGGGGCCGACGAGGGTGTGGGCGAGGTCGCGCCAGGTCATCGGATCGGCCATGACGATGCGTGCGGCGTCGGTCCACCGCCGCGGCACCTGGCGGTGCGGCGCGGGGATCGTCACGGCGTGCCGGACGGCGAGGCGGGATCGGTCACGTCTGGCAGCACGGCGGAACGCGAGGAGCCACCACGTGACCACCGCGGCGATCGGCGTCAGCACCGGCCGGACGGCGCGCGCCACCCTGGTGCGGAACGGGAGCCGCCGACGCCACGCCCTGACGGGCGGCGCGACCACGCCCACCAGCACCGTCGTGAGCCACAGCGCCGTGACCGCGAGCGCCAGCCAGGGCAGCACGAACACGGTCGCGAACCCGAGCGCCACCCCGGAGGGGATGACCGCGGCAAGGCCGAGGGCCAGGAGGGGGTAGGCGACCAGGCCGGGGAGCAGTCGCTGGAGGAGGGATGCCACGTCCCGGCGCAGCGCACGGGCACGGTCTGGCAGCCGGAGGTTCTCCGCCCACGCGGACGGTCCGACCGGAGCCGGACGTGGGGGGTCGGGGAACGCCGAGGCCGGGGGCGGTTCGGGGATCGCCCACGGCGGGGTCGCCGGCTCGTCGAGCGGCTCGCGCTGCTCCACGGCGCTCATCGGGCGCCCGTCCACAGGGCCTGGCCGCTCATGGTCATGGTGGTCGCCAGTAGAACGCCCACAGGTCGGGTCGTCCAGCACGCCCTCCGCCATCGTCACGCGTCGGTCTCCCTCGTCGTCGGGTGGTGGCGACCACGATCGTGCAAGCCGGCGTCGCGGACCATCCCGTGACCCGCCGAGTCGGTGGTGGGGATTCCCCCACCACCGGTCGGGGCGCGACGGTGGCGTCCGAGCCCTAAAAGGGCAGGCCGCATGGTCGGCCGGCGGGTGCTCGACCGCGGATCAGGGGTGCGGGCGGGGGCTTGGGCGGGGGTGGTCGGAGCCGCGGCCGGCTGGTGTGCCGGTAGCGGCCATGGGTCACGGTCAGGGTCCCGTCGCGGGCGAGGTGCAGCTGCCAGCCGCGCTCGTGCGCGGCCACGTGGTGGACCCTGCACAAGGCGACCAGGTTGCCGACGTGGGTGCCCCCACCGCGCGCCCGGGGGACGACGTGGTGGCAGTCAGTCCACTGCTGGGGTGCGCGGCAGCCGGGGAACCGGCAGCCCTGGTCCCTGGCGGCCACGGCACGGCGCATCGGGGTGGTGATGGGGGCGTCGGCGTCGCCGATCGCGACCGGCGTGTCGGTGTCGTCGAGCAGCACGGGGATGAGGCTGGCGTCGCAGGAGATCACCTCGGCCATCAGCCTCGTGAGCACCGTCCGGCCACCCGCCAGGCCCCACAACAGCACCGCGGTCGGCCACCCCACCTCACCGGCCGCCACGGCCTCTCGCCCCGCGGTCGTCACCTCAGTCCGGTGCGCCTGGTGAGCCAGGAGCTGACCATCGATGATGACCTGGCACGACGGCTTCGCGGTCGCGGTCCCGGTCGGGCCGCCGGTCACTCCGGCCAAGAACGACGCGCACACCCGCCGCAACCCCTCCGCCAACTGGTAGCCCCGCCGCGTCGGCGTCCGCCACGCCTTCGGGATCACGTTCCCGTCCGCGTCGACCGGCTCGGGATCGTCATCGCCGACCGGTGCATCCGCCGCAGCGGACGCCGCGGACAGCACCGTCTCCATCGCCACCGGGTCGTACTCGAAGTAGCCCCGACCACCCCCCTCGAACGCCGGCTGGACCACCAGCACGTTCGCCGCCAGCTGCCGCCGGTCCCGGTCGGCCTGACGGGCGGCGTCCAGCTCGGCAGCGACCGCCCGGGCCACCTCCACGATCCGGTCAGGATCATCGGCCCGGTCGATCAGTCCCGACAGCTGGCGGTCCACCACCGCCCGGTCAGCCCGCGGCAGGTTGGCGACCGCCCGCACGACCCCGGCCGCCTGGGACCACGACACCCGCCCGTCGGCCAAGGCCCGCCAGACGATCGGCATCGCGTCCAACACCAGCACCACCCGGCGGAGGAACCGCCGGTCCTGCCCGACCATCCCGACCGCGAGGCCGGCCAGGTCCTCAGGCGCCGCACCCGACGGGTCGGGCTGCTCGGTCATCGCGAACTGCAACGCCAACACGACCTGCCGCATCGCCTCGTCCGCGGCGTCGACCGCCCGCCGCAGCTCGTCAGCCGCCACGCAGCGCAGGTACGCCCCCTCGTCGCCGAGATCCTCCTCGACGAACGGGTCGATGACCTCCACCACGTCCACACCGTCAACCTACAGAGGGGGTGTGACACAGAACCCGGACCGGCCCGTGTGTCCACACCCCGTCGGTCAGGTGCCTGACGCGGCTGCCGACCCCTCGCCCGGCGGAGCCGTCAGCACCACCGGTCCGGCCTCGGTGACCGCGACGGTGTGCTCCTCGTGGGCGGCGATCGCACCGTCGACGGTCCGGACGGTCCAGCCGTCCTCCGCGACGTGCCAGTCGGGGTCACCCAGCGTCAGCATCGGCTCGATCGCCAGCACGAGCCCTGGCTTGAGGCGCAGGCCACGGCCGGGGCGGCCGCGGTTCGGGACGTGCGGGTCCTCGTGCAGGCTGCGGCCGATCCCGTGCCCGCCGAGCACGTGGCCGTCGTGGTCGGCGATGACCCCGAGCCCGTGGCGGGTGGCGACCGCCTCCACCGCCGCGGAGATGTCACCCACCCGGTTGCCGACCCGGCAGGCGGCGATGCCCGCCCACAGGGCCGCACGGGTGCCGTCCAGCAGGCGCTGGATCGCCGCGGACGCCACCGACCCGTCCCCCACGACGTGCGTCCGCGCGGCGTCGGAGTGCACCCCGTCGAGCATGATGCCGCCGTCGATGGTCAGGACCTGCCCCTCCACCAGCGGCCGTTGGGACGGCAACCCGTGGACGACCGCGTCGTCGACGGAGGTGCACAGCGCGGCGGGGAAGCCGCCGTACCCCTCCGCCACCGGGCCCTGGAACGACGGTCGGCCACCGTGATCGGCGATGAACGCCTGCGCCGCGTCCTCGAGCTGCCGGGTCGTCGCACCCGGGGCGACGAGCGTCGCCAGGTGGTCGTGCAGGCGTGCGAGCAGCTGCCCGGCGCGACGCATCCGCGCGATCTCGTCGTCGGTCTTGCGGGTCACCACGGTGGGCACCTCTCCATCCCCGGTGGCCCGTCGCGCTGCCGGTGCCCGTGATCGTACCCGCGGCGGTGGGAGAATCTCCGCGGTCGATGTCGAGAACCGCCAGGCCGCTCCGCTCACCAGGTGAGGTCGCGCACGGAGCGGCCCACGACACAGGAGAGACCGATGCCCAAGTACCTGCTCCTCAAGCACTACCGCGGCGGCCCGACGCCGCACCACCCGTTCCCGCCGATGGACGAGTGGGACCCCGCCGACGTGGAGGCGCACATCGCCTTCCAGCGCCACGTCGCCGAGCTGCTGCGCGACCGCGGCGAGTTCGTCGACGCCCAGGCCCTCACCCCGACGCAGACCTGGGTCCGCTACGGCGGCCCGGACGCCGCCCCGGTCACGACCGACGGCCCGCACCCCGAGACGAGCGACCTGATCGCCGGGTGGTTCATGATCGACGTCGACTCCCACGAGCGCGCGATGGAGGTGGCGGCGTACGTCTCGTCCGAGCCCGGCCCGGGCGGCGAGCCGCTCTACGAGTGGATCGACGTCCGCGAGGTCATGAGCTAGGTCAGCAGACCGACCGCCGTGCCCGACCGCATCGAGGTCGACGGGGTGGACGAGGGTGCGCTGCGCGCCCTCGTCCCCCGGGTCCTCGCCGGGCTCGTCCGCCGCGGTGAGGACTTCAACGCCGCCGAGGACGCGCTGCAGGCCGCCCTGCTCGACGCGCTGCGGGTCTGGCCGACGCAGCCACCGCGGGACCCGAGGGCGTGGCTGACGACGGTCGCCACCCGGCGGCTCGTCGACGCCCGCCGCGGCCAGACCGCCCGGCAGCGCCGCGAGGACGCGGTGCTGTCCGACCCGAGGCTGTCCGACCCGAGCCTGTCCGACCCCGCGCAGGGCGCGACCGAGGAGGGGGACGACACCCTCTTCCTGTTGTTCCTGTGCTGCCACCCGGACCTGTCCCCCACCTCCCAGGTCGCCCTCACGCTCCGCGCGGTCGGCGGCCTCACCACCCGCGAGATCGCCGACGCCTTCTACGTCCCGGAGGCGACCATGGCGCAGCGGATCAGCCGCGCCAAGCGCACCCTCCACGGCCGCCGGCTGGACCGCCCGGGGGACCTGGCCGTCGTGCTGCGGGTCCTGTACCTGATCTACACGACCGGCCACGGCAGTCGGGTGGACCTGACCGGCGAGGCCATCCGGCTCGCCCGACAGCTCACGCTCGCCACCGACGAACCCGAGGCCCGCGGTCTCCTGGCCCTGATGCTCCTCAACCACGCTCGCCTGCCGGCGCGCCTGGACGCCGACGGACGGATCGTGACGCTCGACCGGCAGGACCGACGGTTGTGGGACACCCGTCAGATCGCGGAGGGGGTGCGGGTGCTGCAGTCCGCCCTGGCCGTCCAGACCGACGACCGTCCGCCGGGCCGCTACCAGATCGAGGCGGCCATCGCGGCGCTCCACGACGACGCCACGAGCGCGGAGGAGACCGACTGGCCCCAGATCCTCGCCTGGTACGACGACCTGGTCGCGCTCACCGCCGACCCGTTCCGCGATGATCCGGCGGCGGTGCTCGGCCGTGCCGTGGCCGTGGGCCACGTCCTGGGTCCCGCCGCCGGGCTGCGGGAGACCGACCGGCTCCGCGAGACCATCGGCGACCGGCACCGGTGGCACGCCGTGCGCGGGCACCTCCACCAGCTCGCCGGCGACACCACCGCCGCCGCGGGCGCCTACGCGGAGGCCGCCCACCGGGCCACCGACGTCGCGGAGCGCGACCACCTCATCCGCCTGGCCGCGCGCGCACGGGCTAGTACGATTTCAAACGATGAACGCTGAGACACCGGCCCGGACCTCCACCCAGACGGCGATCGCGGTGGAGGTGTGGTCGGACCTCGCCTGCCCGTGGTGCTACATCGGCAGCCGCCGTCTGGAGCAGGCGGTGACCGCGTTCGCGCAGGACGGGGCGACCCCGCCGGTCGACGTGACCTACCGCTCCTTCCAGCTGATGCCCGACCTGCCGGACGACTACCCCGGCTCGACGGTCGACCTGCTGGTGCAGGCCAAGGGCATCCCCGCCGACCAGGTCGCCCAGATGCACGACCACGTCAGCGGCATCGCCGCCGAGGTCGGGTTGCGCTACGACTTCGCCGCCCAGCGGCCCGCCAACACGCTGAAGGCCCACCAGGTCCTCCACCTGGCCGCGGTCCGCGGCGTGCAGCGGGACGCCACCGAGCGCCTCTTCGCGGCCCACTTCACCGAAGGCCGCCACATCGGCCGCGACGACGAGCTCGCCGCGCTGGGCGCCGACGTCGGGTTGGACCCCGAGGAGATCCGCCAGGTGCTGGCCGAGGGCACCTACGCCGCTGCGGTCCGGCGCGACATCGACGACGCCCGCGAGCTGGGCATCAGCGGCGTGCCCTTCTTCGTGCTCGACCGTCGCTACGGCGTCTCGGGCGCCCAGCCGGTCGAGGTCCTCACCGGGGCGCTCGGCCGCGCGGCTGCCGACCACGCCGACGTGTGATCCGCTGATCGCTCAGACGCGGCGCATCTCCGCCGCGCAGTACGGGCAGTTCAGGTGCGTCGCCCCCTCGATGAAGCAGACGACCGCGTTGCAGCCCGTGCAGGTGGCCTGCGGCGAGGCGAGGTCGACCCGCCGGCCGCAGCCGTCGCACACCACCGCGGTCGCCCCCGGCAGGGCGGTGACGTCGTGCCCGCACCCGCCGCAGTGGCGGATGTCGCCGTGCACCCTCGCCCGCTGGTACTCGTGGCGCAGGCCCATCCGCTCGATGTAGGCCTCGCCGTCCTCGGGCTCCATGTGGCGCAGCCAGCCCTGGGCCATGACCGACTTGGCCAGGCGGCGGGTGAGCTCGTCGCTGCCCATGTCCGGGTCGAGCTCGCCGATGCCCTCGCGCCTGATCAGCCCGAGGAGGTCCTCGATCTGGGCCTCGAAGGCGTCCACGAGGGGCCAGAACGACTCGAGCTCGAGCTTCGGCGTCATCTTCTGCATGTCGAGGCCGTGGGTGGCGATCCGGCCGAGCATCGCGATCGAGCCGCCGAACGCCCCGAGCCCCATGCCCCCGCGCCACTGGACGCGAAGCGCGGCCTTCCTGACCCGCTCGGCGTGGGCCACCTGGGAGGGGTCGAAGGCAGCGGCGACCACCACGGCGGTGGTGTAGTCGATCCACCGCCGGCGGTAGGCCTCGTCGTTCCACGCCCGCGGCGGGACCGTCCACGGCGTCAGCTCGGCCCGGGCGACGTGCAGGCGGTGCTGGAGCGCCGCGTACCCCTGCCGGTCACCGGCGTCCCGCGCCCGATCGGCCTGGGGCGTCAGCTCGTTCGCGACCTGCGCGAAGGTCTGGCTGGTCGGCGCGCGGAGTCCCGCCTCCTGCGCCCGGCGGAGGTCGTAGTCCGTCAGCTGGCCGCAGAAGTCGCAGTAGAGGTACTCCCGGACCGTCGGCAGCTCCTTCGGCGCACCGCACGACGTGCAGGTCCCCCGCTTGACGAACTCCGAGGGTGGCAGCAGCCAGCTCGTCGGGTCGAACGACGGCGCGGCGCCCCCTCCTCCCCCGCCCTGGTCGTGGGCCGCCTGATGGCCGTGGTGGCCGTGGTGCTGGGCCTGCTGTTGGGCCTCGTGCATCGCGAGCGCCTGCTCCTGCAGGACCCGGGCCTGCTCGGGGAAGCCCTTGACGACCTTGACGAACTGCGCGACCCGTCCGAAGACCACGGCCACCTCCGACACCCGGCGCCCCGGGTGCCCGGGCGCGAACCCGCGGAGCGTAGACCCGGTCGACGCGGTGCGGTAGGCCCACCGCAGCGCGCCCTGCGTGACCGTGTCCACGCGTTCAGCGGCTCCAGCCTCCGGATAGCGAATGGGTACACGACACACACGGAGCGAGGCACATCATGAGGGCACTGGTCTACAACGGCGCGTACGACGTCTCGGTCGAGGAGGTCGACGACCCCGCCATCGAGGCGCCGACCGACGCGATCGTCCGCATCACGTCGACGGCGATCTGCGGGTCCGACCTGCACATGTACGAGGGGCGGACCGGCGCCGAGCCCGGCATCGTCTTCGGCCACGAGAACATGGGGGTCGTCGAAGCGGTCGGCGACGGCGTGGCGGACCTGTCCGTCGGCGATCGGGTCGTGATGCCGTTCAACGTGGCCTGCGGGTTCTGCAAGAACTGCGAGGACGGCAAGACGGGCTTCTGCCTGACGGTGAACGAGGGGTTCGCCGGTGGGGCCTACGGCTACGTGTCCATGGGCCCGTACCGGGGCGGGCAGGCGGAGTACCTCCGCGTCCCCTTCGCGGACTTCAACGCCCTGCGCCTGCCCGCGGGCGACGACCACGAGCACGACTTCGCGATGCTGGCCGACATCTTCCCGACCGGCTACCACGCGACCGAGCTGGCCGACGTCAGCCCCGGGGACACCGTCGCGGTGTACGGGGCGGGTCCGGTCGGTCAGATGGCGGCGTACTCCGCGATGCTGCGCGGCGCGTCGCAGATCTTCATGGTCGACAAGGTGGCCGAGCGCCTCGCGATGGCCGAGGAGCACTCCGGCGCCGTCCCCGTCGACTTCGGCCGGGTCGATCCGGTCGAGTTCATCCTCGACGCCACGGACGGCGGGACGGACAAGGGCATCGACGCGGTCGGCTACCAGGCCCAGACGGGCGAGGACACCGACGAGGTCCCGGCCATGGTCCTGAACAACCTGGTCGGATCGACGCGGGCGACCGGCCGTCTCGGCGTCGTCGGCCTGTACGTCCCGTCCGACCCGGGCGCCCCCACCGAGGAGGCCGCCGAGGGACGTCTGCTGTTCGAGGTCGGCTCGTTCTTCGAGAAGGGCCTGTCGATGGGGACCGGGCAGGCGGACGTCAAGTCCTACAACCGCGAGCTGCGGGACCTGATCGTCGCCGGCCGGGCGACCCCGAGCTTCGTGGTGTCCAAGCGCGTGCCGCTGGCCGAGGCGCCGGACGCCTACGAGCGGTTCGACAAGCGCGAGGAGGGCTACACCAAGGTCGTCCTCGACCCGGCCGCCTGATCGCCTACCAGGTGCGGTGGCCGCTCCCCGGTGGGGCGGCCACCACCGGAGGTGACCAGCTGCCCGGCGGCGGCGGGGGCGGGGTCTGCGCGCTCGGCGCGACCCATGGCGGGGGCCGGTCGATCGGCATCGAGCGGTAGTCGGGGTGGTGGTAGGCGCCGGGCGGCAGGTCGGCGCGAGGATCTGGTGGAGGGGGAGGGATCGACGCCAGCACGTCCGCGGCGTCGGCCACGGCGGTCCGGGCCAGGCGGACCCGATCGAGCTGGCCCATCCAGTCGAGCCCGGCCGTGGCCACGGTGACGAGATCGTCCTGCGCGTCGCCCCGCAGCGACACCGGCAGGTTGGCGAGCAGCCGGACGGCGGCCTTCAGGACGTCGCGGTAGATCCGGACGGGCAGCGGCAGGCCGTCGGCCTCGTCGTCTGGTGGCGGGGATGGGGGGGTCATGGCGGCGTCGTCCGGGTCGGGGCACGCGGTCAGGGCGTCGGTCCCGATGCTGCCGCCTCTGCGGCCGCGAACCGTGGAACCGGGACCACGATGTCGCAACACACCGTCGGCGATCAGGACCGCAGAACAACTGTGCAGAACCTTTCTGCCGAAGTATTCTGCGATCATGCACGAACCGGAGGTCCCCTCCCCACCCCGCGACGGCGGGTTCAGCCACGTCGACCTCGACGCCGTCCAGGTCAAGGTCCTGGCCCACCCGATCCGGTCGCGACTGCTGACCGCCCTCCGCCGGCACGGCCCGGCCACGGCGACGGCGCTGGCCCAGCGGCTGGGGTCGAACACCGGGACGACCAGCTACCACCTGCGCAAGCTCGCAGACGTCGGCCTCGTCGCCGATGCCCTCGAGCACGGGGACGGCCGCGACCGGTGGTGGCGGGCGGCGCAGGACTCCCACTCCTACCGCGTCCAGCGCTTCGCGGACGACCCCGACGCGGCGGCGGCCGCAGACTGGCTGTACGCGCACTACCTCCGCGGGTACGCCCGGCTGGGCGAGGACTGGCTCGAGCAGCGCCACGAGTGGCCCGCCGCGTGGCAGGCCGCGTCCAACCTGTCCGACGCGAAGCTCCACCTGAGCGCCGAGGAGCTCGAGGCGCTGGTCGCCGAGCTGCACGACGTCGTCCTCCGCTGGCGCCGCGACCACGCCGACCCGGGCCGGCCGGGAACCGAGCAGGTGATCCTCCAGCTGCACGCGTTCCCGACCCGGGGCGGACCGTCGTGAGCACGGCGGATGCCGATCAGGTCAGGCGGCGCTTCCTGCTGCTGACGGCGACGCGGTGGCTGCCCACAGGGCTGCTGATCCCGTTGATCACCATCGCACCGCTGGAGCGCGGCCTCTCCCTCGCCGAGGTCGGCCTGATCACCGCGGTCGGCGGGGTCGTGGTGTTCGTCCTCGAGCTGCCCACCGGCGGGCTCGCCGACGTGGTCGGCCGTCGGCCGGTGCTGCTCGTCGCGACGCTCTGCAACCTCGTGTCGACGGCCACGATCGCCGTGGCGACCTCCGTGCCGCTGTACCTGGCCGCGTGGGCCGTGGAGGGGATCTACCGGGCGCTCGAGTCAGGGCCGCTCGACTCCTGGTACGTCGACGCCGCCCAGGCCGCCGACCCCGATGCGGACATCGAGCGGGGCCTGGCACTGCGCGGCGTGGTGCTCAGCGTGGCGATCGGCGTCGGGGCGCTGGCCTGCGGCGGGATCGCCCTGCTCCCCCAGCCCGACGGGCTGCCGGTCCTCGCCGTGCCCATCCTCGTGTCCCTGGCCCTGCGGGTGGTCGACGGGATCGCGATCACGGTGCTCCTGGACGAGGTGCGGCTGGTGCCCCGATCCGGTCGGCGGCGGGTCGGTGCGGTGCTCGCCACCGTGCGCGGGACCTGGGCGGTGGTCGCCGAGTCCACCGCGCTGCTGCGGGCGAGCGCGGCGCTCGCCGGCCTGGCCGCCGCCGAGCTGGTGTGGGGTGCGGGCATGGTCGGCGTGGAGGTGTTCGCCGGCCCGCGGGTGGTCGAGCTCCTCGGCGACGCCGACCGCGGCGTGCTGGTGTTCGCGATCACCGCCACCGTCGGGTGGGGCCTCTCCGGGGTCGGGTCGTCGGCGGCGCCGTGGATCGCCCGGCGGACCGGCTCGTGGGTCGCCGCGGCGGTGGTGACGCGGGTGTCGCAGGGGCTCGCGGTGCTCGCTGCCGGCGTGGTGGCGGGGATGACCGGCCTGCTGATCGCCTACCTCGGCTTCTACGTCGTCCACGGCGCTGCGAACGTCGCCCACTACGGGCTCGTGCACCGCAACTTCGGGGCCAGGCACCGCGCCACGGTGGTCAGCGTCAACTCCCTCGCCGGCCGCCTCGGCGGCGTGGTGGCGGCCCCGCTGCTCGGCGCGCTGGCCACGTCGGCCGGTCTGCCGTGGACGTTCGTCGCGGCCGCCGCGTTGCTGGCGGCGGGCGGGCCGCTGTACCTGGCGGCGCGGTCCTCGGGCGACGCGGGGGCCGGGCCGGAGGGCGCACGTGTGCCGGCGGCCGGAGCGGGAACAACCGGGACATGAGCACCCCCGCCCCCAACCGTCGCCGGTTCCTGTCGATGACCGCGATCGCGCTCGGCCTGCTCGCCGTGGTCGCGGTCACCGTGTCGTTCTTCGCCGGGGACCCGTGGCTGCTGCGGATCTCCGCCCTCGTCGTCTTCGTCCTCGGGCTGGCCATCGGCCGCACGGCGTGGCGCCAACCCCCGCCCGTCGACGGGCCCTGAGGCTGGTCGCGGACGGGGGCGGGTCCGGCCGGGTCAGCTGTCGCCGTACACGGTCGAGGCGGTCTGCACGACCCCGTCGGGGTAGCTGATCGTCAGCGTGACCGTGCACGGCTGGGGGGCGTCGTCGCGGATCACGATGTCGTCGAGGTCGGCCACCGGGTCCTTCAGGCAGGACCCCGCGGCGGTGAGCTCGGCGTCGGGCGGCAGTGCCGGGTCGGCGTCGATGCCGATCACGTCGCCATCGTCGACGTCGCTGAGGGGCGCGGGGTCGAACGTCACCCTCGTCCCGCTCAGGCCGAGCAGGGCGCGGGCGGTGAAGCAGGCGGCGTCCTGGGCGGCGCAGGTGAGCGGCTGCGCACCCGCCGTCGGGCTGGTGTCCACGGCGAAGGTCGGGTCGTTCGGGCTGAGGAACGCCTCGGTCGCGGGGGGCACGTCGTCGCCGTTGAGCAGCACGATGGGGGCGTCCTGCTGCGCCGAGGCGTAGGCGGCCGTGAACCCGGCCGCCCAGGCGTTCTCGTCCTGGCCCTCCACCATGATGAGGTTGGCGACGTCGGCGGCCGAGGTCGCGCCGAGCTTCTCCGCCACCTCGACGGCGGTGCCGAACCGGTCGTCGCCGGCGACGCGCTCGACGGTGCCGGGGACGATGGCCTGCAGCTCGGTGACGACCTGGTCGCTGACCGCGGCGGTGCCGCCCATGACCAGCACGTCGGTGATCGTGGAGGTGGACAGGAAGCTCGCGGTGGGGGTGGAGAGGTGGTCGGACTCGGTCAGCAGGACCGGGTAGCCGAGCTCCGCGGCCATGCCGCCGGCGGCGATCGAGTCGGCGAACGCCGTGGTCGGGTCCAGACCGTCCGCGCCGGGGAAGGCGCGGGCGATGATCGCCGTGGTCGCGCCGGTGGCGTCGGTGGCCGCGATGTCGACGGCGGTCTCGAGCCGGGTCGGGCCCGAGCGGCGGACCACATCGATGCCGAGGGCGCGGATCTCGTCCTCCACGTCCTGGCCGATCGCCTCCGTACCGCCGACGATGATGACCTGTGAGGGGGCGAGGTCGATCAGGCGCTGCCGGACGTCGGCGGGGAGGGGGCCGGAGCTGGGTACGAGGAGCATCGGCGCCTCGCCCTGCAGGAAGCCGGAGGCCATCGAGTCGGCGAAGTCGTCGTCCCGGCCGAGCAGGACGGTGTCGACGTCGTCGGGCTCCACGCACTCGAACATCCCGAGGGCGAGGTCGGCGGTGGACAGGCCGTCGACGTCCTTCACCAGACCGGGTCCGCGCGGGTCGACGACGCAGGTGTCGCCGTAGGTCGTGCCGGGCACCTGGGTGGGAGGGGTCGGGGTGTCGTCATCGGTGATCGTGACCGTGGCGGTGTCCTGGTCGATCTGGACGGTCGCGGGGTCGACGGACGTGATCTGCACGAACATCGTCTCGTCCGGCTCGGGGATCTCGTCGCCGAGGACCGTGATCGCGAGGTCCGCGGTGGTCTGGCCGGCAGGGACCTTGATCGTCCCGCTCCCCACCTGGGCGAAGGCCGGCGGGTTGGTGTAGTCGTCGCCCTGGCTGGTCGACCCGTCGGTGATCTCCACGTCGATGTCCACGTCGAACCCGGCGGGCCGGTTCAACCGCGCGGTCACCAGCACCTCGGTCTCCCCGTCGTCCTGCTCGTCGACCTCGACGTCCTCGAGGCTGACGGTGAGGGGCTGGGTCGGCGGCTGGCTCACCGAGCGGGTGGCGGCGAAGACATCGGCGTCGAAGGCGTCGTTGCCGTCGTCGATCGTCAAGCCCGGTGCGTTCGAGTCGAACACGACCACGCGGCCGTCGTCGCTGATGGCGGAGCTCGGCGCGAAGTCGTCGGGCTCGGAGGGCTGTCCGTCCGTCGTGCGGCTGGCGAGGGTGAGCGCGGTCCCGGACCCCGCTGACCAGTCGTGTACCCAGACGTTCGAGCCCTCGCCACAGCTGCCGCAGGACATCACGAAGCTCAGGAACCGCCCATCGGCCGACAAGGACGTGGGGCCTTGGGGCACGTACCCGGTGGGCAACGGCACCGGTTCGGGGGTGCCGTCGGCGACCGACATCCGATAGAGGGTCGAGGTCCCTCCGCCATGGACCAAGTAGGCCACGTGCTGCGCGTTGTCCGACATCGACACTGCCTCGACCCGCTGCGCTCCGGGAGGCTGGTGCGAGACAGGCGACATCGGATCCGTTGCGTCGTAGACCCAGACCCCAGGCTGCGGGTCGTCCACCGACGTGCGGATGCCCGTGACGGCGATGAAGCGTCCGGTCCGATCGACTGCAACGTGACAGGAGACTCCGCAATCGTCGATCTCCGTCTGGATCGAGACGTCCAGTTCGTTCACGTCCAGATCGGTGCGCTGGAGGGTCATCGTCGGGTCGGTGTCATCCAAGAACACAGCCCACCGGCCATCGCCGCTGATGTCCGGTCCAGCGGGGAACGCGCCGCCCCCTTCGGACCCATCGATGTCGGTCGTGTCGGCGGCCCCAGCGCTGAAGAACTTGAGGCCCGTCGAACCCGAGTTCGTCGTCCGGAACACGACTCGAAGCCCGTCGTTGCTGATGCGAGGGGTGGTCGCGGATTCACCGGCCTCCAACTCTGGACTGGCCAACTCCGTTCCCCCCGTCCGGGTGCGGAGGTAAATGGCACCTGGCGCGCCGTCCACCACGAAGGCGACCTCGTTCCCGTCTGCAGACACCGCCGGTTCGTACGCACCATCGGTGAACTGCTCGTCACCATCGTCCAGGCTGACCAATTCCAGGCTGTAGCTCACCGTCTGCGCGCCCGCGGGCAGTGACGGCAGGACTGCCGCGACCAGCGCGGCGGCGAGGATCAGGGCGGCCCAAGCGGCCGTGGCGGGGCGTGCGATCGACATGACGAGTCCGAGCGGGGTGCGACGGGGCGGTGAGGCCGGCGGATCGTGCTCTCGACACACGATGAGCACAAGGCCCACCTTCACGGACGCCGTGGCGGACGTCGTTCGCATCTGTTCACGACTCCGGGAAGCCGAGCACCCGTGTACGGGACCGCATCCCTCCCGCCATGCGCCCATGGGTCGATGACGCGTCCGCCACACCCCCGCACCCCTCCCGCCATCGCACCACGGGTCGATGACACGACCGCCACACCCCCGCACCCCTCCCGCCATCGCACCACGGGTCGATGACACACGTCCGCCACCCCCCGCACCGGCCCCGTCATGCGCCCACGGGCGAACCGCGCGACCCGCAGGAGCTCCGATCACCCCGGCAGGACCCCGTACGACTCTGTTCACCACTCCCCCGCCCCCACCAGGCGACTGTGGCACCCATGCCCCCTGCGTCGACCGCGGTCCTGCTCGCCCTGCTCGCCGTGGTCGTGGCGGCCTGCTCCCCCTCCCCCGTCTCCCCGACCGACACCGCCTCCGCCGACGCCACCGCCGGCCCGGACGACGACCCGACCGAGGCCGCGGTCACGTTCGCCCCTCCCCCGGCCGACATCCCAACCGGCCCCCTCGACGAGGAGGTCGCGCTGGCCGTCGCCCGCTCGATCGCCTCGGTCGGTAACCCCGAACCGGCGGCCATCCGGGCCCTGGGCGACACCGGTGACCCGCGGGTGCTGTGGGTGCTCAGCGACTGGCTGCGGATCGCCTTCGACGTCGAGATCTACGACGCGGCGACGGACGCCGCAGACGAGCTGAGCGGGCTCGACCTGCGCGCGATGGACGACTTCAGCTGGGGTCCCCTCACCGACCACCTGATCGCGTGGGACCTGCCGGCCTTCGACGGCTACGTCGACACCAAGGCCGCGATCTACCGCTTCATCGAACCCGGCTGGGCGCCCTTCTTCGAGGACGCCGACGCGGACATCGACTGGCGACTGGTCTCCTGGGGAGGGGTGCGGATCGACGACCGCCCGGCCGGCGCGACCGGCCCGTGCCCGAACGGGTGCATCCCCGCCCTCGACGACCCGGCGCTGACCCCGGCCTCCGAGGGCGACTGGTACCCGGACGACGCGATCGTCTTCGGGGTCCAGATCGGCGACGAGGTCGTCGCGTTCCCCCGCAACATCATGGAGGTCCACGAGATGGTCAACGCGACCATCGGCGGGCGGCGGGTCGCGATGCCCTACTGCACCCTCTGCGGGGCGGCGCAGGTGTTCTTCACCGACGCCGACGGCGGCGGGACCGGTGAGATCGTGATGCGGACCTCCGGCCTGCTGCACCGCTCCAACAAGGTGATGTACGACCTGACGACGCAGTCGGTGTTCGACACCTTCACCGGCCGCGCGGTCAGCGGCCCGCTGCACGACGCCGGCACCCAGCTCGAGCAGGCGACCGTCGTGACCACCACCTGGGCGGAGTGGCGCGACGCCCATCCCGACACCACGATCGTGGCCGAGGACGGCGGGATCGGCCGGTCCTACGACCTCGACCCGCTGGGCGGCCGTGACGACGACGGACCGATCTTCCCGATCGGCGACCGCGACGACCGGCTCGGCGTCCACGACCAGGTCCTCGGGGTCATCCTCGCCGACGGCACCCCCGTGGCCTTCCCCGCCGACGAGGCGCTCGCAGCCCTCGACGCCGGAGAGGAGGTCAGCCTCGCCGGCGTCCACCTCCTCCCGGACGCCGGCGGGCTGACCGCGACCCTCGACGGGGAGCCGATCGCCAGCCACCAGGCGTTCTGGTTCGCGTGGAGCCAGTTCCACCCCGACACGCTGCTGTGGGCGCCCTGATCAGACCGATCAGACCCTGGCGACCGCGAAGGTCCGGTCGAACGGGAACCAGGTGATCCCGTCGCCCCGGGAGGGGTAGGCGTCGCGCAGCAGCGGTGCCAGCTCGCCGCGGAACGCCGCCCAGGCGTCGTCGTCCAGCGCCTGCCGGATCGGGCGGAGGGCGGTCCCGCTGATCCACTCGAGCACCGGGTCCTCCCCGGTCATCGGCTGGACGTACGTGGTCTGCCACACGTCCACGATGCGTGCACCGGCGTCGGCCAGCAGGTCGGCATAGCCCTCCGGGGTGAGCACCGCATCCGGCCCCCGCAGGCGCACGCCGGCCAGCGCGTCAGCCCAGCGCGACGACGCGGCGAGCTCCCGCACCAGGGCGTGGGAGGGGCGATGGAAGTTGCTCGGCACCTGGACCGCGAGCCACGCCCCCTCCCCCAGCGCCGCCACCCACCCGCGGAGCAGCTCGTCGTGTCCGTCGACCCACTGCAGGACGGCGTTGCTCACGACCACGTCGACGTCCGCCGACGGTCGCCAGTCCGCCACGTCGACCACCTGCGCGTCGACGCCGCGGTCCCGCGCGGCGGCGACCATCTCGGGTGACGAGTCGATCGCCTCGACCACCGCGTCCGGCCAGCGCTCGGCCAGGCGCGGGGTCAGCGTCCCCGGCCCGCAGCCCAGGTCGACCACGCGGCGGGGCGACACGGCGCCCACGCGTGCGAGCAGCTCGGCGAACGGCCGCTCGCGGTGGTCGGTGAAGCGCAGGTAGCTCGTGGGGTCCCACATGGCACGTCGCCTCCCTGCGGTGTCGATGAGCCCGTCGGTCGTCCGTCCAAGGGTACGGACCACCGGACCGGGTAGGGGTTCTGCATGGGTACGAAGATCCGCGTCTGGCTCGACGACGACCGCACGCACATCCACCACGCCGATGCGAGCTCGGTCGGCGGCATGGACATCGGTGCGGCAGAGGGTCGGACCGACTGCGGTCGGGCCGGCGTGCTGAAGCTGGTGCACCACGAGAACGTCGACATGGGCAAGCTCTGCGAGGACTGCATGGCGGTCAGCGGGCTCCGCCCGGCGCTCGAGGGCAACAGCTACGGGCCGGTCTGAGCCCCGCCCCGGGCCCGGTCCCGCGCGGCCTCGAGATCCGGGGGGAGGGGCTCGGTCAGGTCGATCCGCTCGCCCGTGACCGGGTGGTCGAACGCGAGCCGCCGGGCGTGCAGCGCCTGGCGCCCCAGGCCCAGGCGGCGCGAGACCGCCGGCGTCGCGCCGTAGAGCACGTCGCCGGCGACCGGACGGCCGATCGCGCGGAGGTGCACGCGGACCTGGTGGGTCCGCCCGGTCTCGAGGCGGACCTCGAGCTCCGCGGTGCCATCGTGCACCGCGATCGTCGTGTAGTGCGTGATGGCCTGGCGTCCGGAGTCACCGGTCGTGAACGCCGTCCGGTTCGACGTGGACCGGACGATCGGCGCGTCGATCGTGGCGACCGGCGGCTCGGGGTGGCCCTCGACCAGCGCCCAGTACTCCCGCTCGACGTCGTGGGCCGCGAAGGTCGCCTTCAGCGCGCGCAACGCCTCGGGCGAGGAGGCGACGACGAGGAGGCCGCTGGTCCCGCGGTCCAGCCGGTGGACGATCCCGGGCCGGTCGGGGTCGGGCGAGCCCGCGTCGCCGGCGGCGAGGGGCACCCCCTGGGCTTGGAGGGACTCGACCAGGGTCGCGCCGCGCACCCCCGCGCCGTGGTGGACGACCAGGTCGGCGGGCTTGACGACGACGGCGAGGTGCTCGTCGGCCCAGCGCACGTCCACCGGCGGCGGGGTCGGTCGCACCTCGGGTGGCGGGGCGGCCACGACGACCTCCTGCCCGGGTTCGAGCGCCGCGGACTTGACCGCGGCGGCCCCGTCGACGGTGACCTGATCCGCCTCGATCCGCCGCTGCGCCCGCGAGCGGGACTCCTCCAGCCAGCCCGCCAGGGCGACGTCGAGACGGGTCCCGGCGTCGGCGTCGCCGGCGCGGCGGCGCAGCAGCTCCCCGCTGCCCGTCGGCTCGTCGGCCATGTCGTGGAGGCTCAGGCCCCGGCCGGCTCGTCGCCGCCGGACCGGGCCGGCGTGGACCGGGACGTCGTGGTCGCCGCGGCCTCGGCCGGTGCCTCGTCGCGGGGTCGATCGCCCTCGGGCGACGCGGCGGCATCGGTGTCGTCCAGCACCGCGCGGTCCTGGCCGGTCACCGCGCGGCGCTCCGCGAGGAACATCAGCACCGCCACCGCGACCGCGCCGACGGTGATGCCGATGTCGGCGACGTTGAACACGGGGAAGGACTCGAGCGGCGGGAAGTCGAGGTCGAGCATGTCGACGACCGCGCCGTCGCGGAAGATCCGGTCTGCGGCGTTGCCGATCGCCCCGCCGACCACCAGGCCGTAGGCGGTGGCCAGCCCGAGCGAGTGGGTGTCCGGCAGCGCGCGGGCGACCAGCACGCAGACCAGGACGGTCACCGCGACGAACAGCCACGGCAGCTCGATCGGCAGGCTGAACGCCCCGCCCTCGTTGTAGATGAGGCGCAGCACCAGCGGGCCGAGGTCGTCAGGCGGTTGGGTCGAGTAGGTCCGGACCGCCGCCATCTTCGTGGCCTGGTCGAGGACGACCCACACGACGGCGACCACCGCGGTGGTGGCGTACACGAGTCTGCTCCGGGCGTCCATCGACCGTCGAGTCTGCCACGCGGCTCAGGTCACGAGCCCGGACCCCCGAACCCCGCGGACAGGGCGTCCTCGGTCGTCGCGGGGACGGCGGCGGGGCCGCCGACCAGCGTCACCGACTCGACGGCGGTGAACCAGCGGCGGAGGAACCGCCTGACGACCTCGGGGTTCGGGTCGTCGGGGTCGACGAGCAGCAGCACCCCACCGGTCGACCCCACCGCGGCGGTGGCCGCCAGCGCGTCGGGGAACTGCGACGCGGTCGCCACCCACACCGACGAGGCATCAGCGCCCTCGCGGAGCGCGAAGTCGGCGACCATGACCGACGTGATCGTCGGGGTGTCGCTCGCCAGGCGGATCGTCTCGATGTCGAGCAGGTCGCGGAGCTGCTGCTCGGTCTCGGCCGTGATCGCCGCGCCGTCCCCGACGAGCGTCAGGTAGTCCGTCGGCGCCAGGCGGGTGAGGACCTCGGCCGTGGCGTCGGGCACCGCATCCGCGGCGACCAGCACGAGCGGCACGGCGGTGCCGGCGCCGTACGCCGACGCGAGGATCGCGTCGCTCCACCCCTCCGCGGCATCGCCCGACCCGCCGGCTGCGATCGCGACCCGGTCGAGGGCCGCGCCGGCCGCGGCCGCGACCCGGTCGGCGACCGCGGCGGCGGTGGCGTACCGGTCGCCGCCCGCGATCCGCTCGGCGGCCATGCCGAGGGTGGCGACGTCGGCGGCGACCTGGCCCGACAGCGCGTCCTCGCCGCCGAGCAGGATCACGGTGGCCGCGCCGAGGCGCAGCAGCTCGGCGGACGTCTGCGCATCCAGGCCCGCGGACCCGGTCAGCAGCAGCGGCCCGCCGAGCGCGGCCGCGAGCGGCCCGCCGGCCAGCGCGTCGGGGAACCGGTCCGCGCGGGCCAGGACGACGGTGTCGGCGCTGTCGTGCGTCGCGGCGGAGACCGCGACGGCCGTGCCGATCCGCTCGCCGGCGGCGACGCGGCGGACCTCCGGTGGCGGCGGCGCCTGCCACAGGGTGGCGCCGTCGACGCCGTCGAGGGCCAGCGTCACCGGGCGGAACCCGAGGGGGACGTCGACGTAGGTGTGGAGCAGCAGGTCGGTCCCGGGCCCGTCGGTCAGGCGACCGGTGGTCGGGCTGTACCCGTACGGCTCGCCGATGCCGACCCGCTCCCACACGACCGACCCGTCGCGCAGCCGGACCGCGCGGGTGACCACGTCGGGCTGGGCCGGCTCGGCGGTCTCGGTCGCGCCCGGCTGTGCGGTCGCGGTCGGCTGTGCGGTGACGGTCGGGCTCGGCGGTGCGGGGGTCTCGCTGACCCCGCCCTCGGGGTACTCGGTGTACACCGCGTCGCTGCCGCCGTCCCCGTCGAGGTCGCCGACGGGCTGGGGGTAGTCGGCGTACCCGCGGGTCGCGGGCAGCTGGACGAGCACCTCGCCGGTTCGCCCGGACTCGACCGTCGCCTCGATCCGGTAGCCGACCTCGGGGTCCTCGCGCTCGGCGATGATCATCACGTCGACGCTGCCGTCGCCGTCGGCGTCGCCGGCCGTGGTGGCGGTGAGGTAGGCATAGGTGCCCTCGTCGACGTCGACGGCCGTCGTCGACTCGCCGAGCAGGTCGCCCGTGGCGCCGTCGACGCGCAGGATCGTCACGGCCGACGAGGTGCGCCAGTCCACCTCGACCAGGAGGACGTCGAGGGCGTCGTCGGCGTCGAGGGGGGTGAAGGCGACGGGTCCGCCCCGACCCGTGTCGCTGTCGCCGACGCGCGTCCACATCTCCTCGCCGTCCTGGCCGTCGAGCGCGGCCACGACGGTCTGCTCCGCCGCGGTGGAGGCCTCCACCACCACGTCGGGGGTCCCGTCGCCGTCGAGGTCGCCGGGGCTCGTCGCCCAGCCGAGCTCGAGGGGGAAGGCGGCCTCCCACGCCACGGACAGGTCGTCGGTGTGGTGGACCGACACGCCGAGCCCGCCGCGGGTGCCCTCCTCGGTGCAGGTCCGCTGCGTGCCCTCGGTCGTGCAGACCCGCTCGGACGAGGACAGCTGCCGCTCGGTGACCAGCAGGTCGCGGAACCCGTCGCCGGAGACGTCGCCGACGACCTGGGCGCTGCGGACCGCGTCGTCCTCGGGCTGGGTGATCGTGTCGACGACGGAGCCGTCCGCCCCGTCGAGGACCTGCAGCTCGGTGGAGGCGCTGCCCGAGGACCGCGCGGTCTCGGTGATCGCGTCGGGGTAGCTGCCCTCGACGGTGTGGGTGCTGCGGCCCGCCTCGGTGGTGAGGGTCGCGAGGACCTCGCCCCGCCCGTCACCGGTGAGGTCCCCGAGGGGCTGGAGGGGGATGAAGGCGTTGGTCGTGCTGCTCTCGTATGAGAAGCCCGGCGGGTCGAAGTCCTCGGAGTAGGTCGACGAGCCCTCGTAGGACGTGCGCCAGACCGTCGTGCCGTCCCGGCCCTCGAGCAGCTCGACGTCCCAGGTGAACCGCTCGGAGTGGGAGCAGCTGGTCGACCCGCACCCGCCGGTGGGCACCTCGTCGAAGCGCTGGATGCTGACCAGCAGGTCGGCGGTGCCGTCGGCGGTCAGGTCCCCGACCGGCTGCAGCACCACTCCCGTCCAGGGCAGCAGGTCGCCGCGGGCGGTGGTCCACACCGGCTCGCCGTCGACGCCGCGCACCGCGGAGATCGTGGCGGTCACCCGCGGCGCCGCCGGCTCGTCGGCACCCTCACCCTCCGACGCCTCGCCCCCTCCGCCGACTGCGTCGGGCTCCTCGACGTCCCAGCGCACCACGTCGGCGAGCCCGTCGCCGGTGAGGTCGCCGACGACCACCGTGGGGGAGCCGCAGCAGCCGCCGTAGATGCCGGGGCCGTACCCCACCGTCGGCTGCGGGAACGGCGTCTGCTGGAAGGAGGTGGCGCCATCGGCCCCGGGGGCGCCGGACGACGAGGACGTCGCGGCCGCCGTCAGACCGGCCCGCTCCGCGGCCACGACGGCAGCGGCGGCGAAGGTGCGCGGGTCGGCCCGGTCGGCGACCGCGTCGAGCAGGCCCGGGACGTCCAACCCGTCGGGCCGGTGGACGGCCCCGTCGCGGCTGGACACCACCCCGGCGCTGTAGGTGCGCTGCACCTCCGCGACGTGGGCGCGGCGGTACGCGGCCTCGTCCATCGCGTTGGCGCGCCCGGCGCCTCCGACGACGAGCAGCGCGGCGACCAGCGCGAGCGCGGTGGCGACGGCGAGCGCCGCGGGACCGAGTCCCCGGACCCCCCGTCGCTCGATCACGTCGGGCTCGGTCGTCCCCGGTCCGGTCGGCTGCGGTGCGTGCGGCATGTGTCCCCCCGTGGTGTCGTGTGGTGGCATCGTGCCACACCGGGGACCGGCCGCGCCGGGGATAGGATCGCCGCGTGTTCCCACCCGTCGACGCCCAGCCCGACCTCCCCGCGAGGGAAGCCGCCATCGCCGAGCGGTGGCGCGCCGAGGGCACGTTCGCCCGGACCCTCGCCGCGCGCGCGGAGGGTCCCCTCTTCAGCTTCAACGAGGGCCCGCCGACGGCGAACGGCCGGCCCGGCGTGCACCACGTCGAGGCGCGGGTGTTCAAGGACATCTTCCCGCGGTACCGCACGATGAAGGGCTACCGGGTGCCGCGGAAGGCCGGCTGGGACTGCCACGGCATCCCCGTCGAGCTCGAGGTGGAGAAGCAGCTCGGCTTCACCCACAAGCAGCAGATCGAGGACCACGGGGTCGAGGCGTTCAACCAGCTGTGCCGCGAGTCGGTCGAGCGGTACGTCGACGAGTGGGTCCGCCTGACCGAGCGGATCGGGTTCTGGGTCGACACCGACGACGCCTACTGGACGATGTCGACGTCGTACATCGAGAGCGTCTGGTGGTCCCTCAAGCAGCTCTGGGACGGCGGGCTGCTGTACGAGGGCCACAAGGTCGTCCCCCACTGCGGCCGGTGCGGCACGTCGCTCAGCGACCACGAGGTGGCGCTCGGCTACGCCGAGGCGGAGGACCCGTCGGTCGTGGTCCGCATGCCCGTGCTCGAGGGGCCGCTCGCGGAGGCCGGCGCGTCCCTCGCGATCTGGACGACGACCCCGTGGACGCTGATCTCGAACACCTTCGTCGCGGTCGGCGAGCGGATCCGCTACGTCCTCGCCCAGGCGCCCGGTGACGACCACCCCGTCGTCGTGGCCGCGGACCTGGTCGCGGCGGTGCTGGGCGAGGGGGCGGTGATCCACCGCGACGTCGCCGTCGACGAGCTCGTCGGCGTGCACTACCGGGGGCCGTTCGAGTTCGTGCGCCCCGCTGAGGGCGACTTCCGCTACGTCGTCACCGCGGGGTTCGTGACGACCGACGACGGCACCGGGCTGGTCCACCTGGCGCCAGCCTTCGGCGCCGACGACCACGCCGTCGGGCTGGCCGAGGGCGTCGAGGTGCTGAACCCCGTCGACCTCGAGGGCCGGTTCACCGACGCCGTCCCGCCCTTCGCGGGACGGTTCGTGAAGGACGCCGACGACGACATCATCGCCGACCTGCGGGACCGCGGGCTGCTGATCTCGGCGGGCACCTACCGGCACACCTACCCGTTCTGCTGGCGGTGCGGGTCGCCGCTGCTGTACTACGCCAAGCCGTCCTGGTACATCGCGACCAGCCGGCACAAGGACCGCCTCCTCGCGGTGAACGCGGACACCGACTGGCACCCCGCCCACATCCGGGACGGCCGGTACGGCGACTGGCTCGAGCACAACGTCGACTGGGCGCTGTCCCGGTCGCGGTACTGGGGCACGCCGCTGCCGCTGTGGCGCTGCTCGACGGCCGGCGCGGCGCCGGTGGACGGTGACCCGCGGGGTCACGACGTGGCCGTCGGATCGCTCGCGGAGCTCGGCGACCTCGCCGACCGCGACCTGTCGGCGCTCGACCCGCACCGGCCGTTCGTGGACGACATCACCTTCGCCTGCCCCCGTGCGACCTGCGACGGGACGATGCACCGGGTCCCGGACGTGATCGACGCCTGGTACGACTCCGGCGCGATGCCGTTCGCGCAGTTCGGCTACCCCTACGCGCCCGGGTCGGAGCAGACCTTCGCCGAGCGGTTCCCCGCGGACTACATCTGCGAGGCGATCGACCAGACCCGCGGGTGGTTCTACTCCCAGATGGCCGAGGCCACCCTGCTGTTCGACGCGGGCGCCTACCGGACGGTGCTGTGCCTCGGGCACATCGTCGACGCCGACGGCAAGAAGATGTCGAAGTCGCTGGGGAACATCCTGTCCCCCTGGGAGGTCATCGACCGCCACGGCGCCGACCCGCTGCGCTGGCTGCTCCTGACAGACGGGTCGCCGTGGGTGAACCGCCGCGTCGGCCACGAGCCGGTCGAGGACGTCGTCCGCCGCTTCTTCCTCACCATCTGGAACACCCACGTGTTCTTCACCACCTACGCGCGGATGGAGGGGTGGGCACCCCTCGGCCCACGTCCGCCCGTGGCGGAACGGCCCGTGATGGACCGCTGGGTCCTCAGCGAGCTCGCCGCGCTCGTCCGCACCGTCGACACCGCCCTCGAGGGCTACGACGCGACCACCGCCGGCCAGGCGCTCGAGGCGTTCGTCGACGGGCTGAGCAACTGGTACATCCGCCGCAGCCGGCAGCGGTTCTGGAACGTCGACGACGAGCGCGCCGGGGACGCCGACGCGGCGTTCTGGACCCTCCACGAGTGCCTCGTCACCCTGGCCGCCCTGCTGGCGCCGTTCACCCCGTTCCTGGCCGAGGCGCTGTACGACGACCTGGTTCGCAGCGTCGACGACGACGCGCCGGACAGCGTCCACCTCCTCGACTTCCCGCGGCCCGACCCGCTGGCGGAGGACCCCGACCTGCGCGCGGCGATGGCGGGGGCCCGGCAGGTCACGACCCTCGGCCTGCGAGCGCGCAACGAGGCGCAGATCGGCGTCCGCCAACCGCTCCCCCGCGCCCTGGTGCACCTGCCCGACGCCGCGGGGTGGGCGGCGGTGGCCGAGGTGGTCGCCGAGGAGCTCAACGTCAAGTCGATCGAGCTCTCCGAGGGCGGCGGGACGGTCACGTACCGCCTCAAGCCGGACTTCCGCGAGCTCGGGCGGGCCTTCGGCTCCCGGACGCCCGACGTCGCCGCCGCCATCGGCGACGCCGATCCCGCAACCGCCGTGCCGCGGCTGCGGGGCGGCGAGCCGCTGGCGCTCGCGCTGCCCGACGGCTCCACCGTCGAGGTGACCGGGACCATGGTGCAGGTGGTCGAGGAGTCGCGAGAGGGGTGGCAGGTCGCGACCGACGCGGGGGTCACCGTCGCACTGGACCTCACCGTCGACGAGGCGCTGCGGCGCGAGGGCCTGGCCCGCGAGCTGATCCGGACCGTCAACGACCTGCGCAAGCGCCAGGGCCTCGAGCTCAGCGACCGGATCCGGGTGGAGGTGGCGGCGGATGGCCGGCTGAAGCAGGCCGTGGCCGACCACCGGACGGCCATCTGCCGCGAGGTGCTGGCGACCGGCATCGCCGACGGGCCGGCGAGCGGCGGGGCGTTCGTGGAGGTCGGCGGCCACGCGGCCCGGGTGCGGCTGGAGGTCGCCTAGTGCGCCGTGGCGCGCGGACGATCGTCGGCGGCGCCGCGACCTTCGGTGCCGTCGTCGCCGTGGGTGCCTGGCTGCGGACCCGGCCGGCGCCCGCCGACGAGCCGGTGGTCGAGCCCGCGGACCTGAGCGGCGCCGCCATCCCGCTCGACCGGCCGCGGGCGTCGCTCGGGGCGACACCGGACGCCCACCTGGTCGCCCGGCCCGACGAACCGCCGTGGGTGCGCGCCCTGGCCGGGTGGACGCCGCCGGCGCCGCGCACGCGGCTGGGGCGGGTCCTGGCCTACGTGTGGGCGGCTCCCGCGACCTTCGGCGGGCTGGTGGTGGGGCTGTTGACCCTGCGGCGACCCCGCGTCCGCGACGGCGTGCTGCTGTTCGCCGACGCCGGCGGTCTGCCCGGTGCCCTGCTGGCACGACGGCGGTTCGCCGCGACCACGCTGGGCCACGTCGTCATCGCCCGTGCGGACCCCTCACCGGTGCTGATGGCCCACGAGCTGGCGCACACCCGCCAGGCCGAGCGGCTCGGCCCGCTGATGGGACCCCTCTACTGGTACCTGCTGGCCCGCTACGGCTACCCCCGCCACCCGATGGAGCGGGCGGCCAGGATCGCCGGCCGTCGCGCGCGGGGGGCCTGACCGGGGCAGGTCCGGGCCTAGGCCGG
>NZ_CAXQBR010000013.1 GCF_964222135.1 Euzebya sp. | reverse complement strand
GTCGGGGTCGAGGAGCCCGCGAACCCAGGCGCTCCCCGCCCGCTCGGCCGGCCCGTCGGGCGCCGCGTGCGCGGTGATCCGCCCCTGCGTGCGGGCCAGCCGGACCGCGTGGTCGGTCAGCGCGGCGAGGGGCACCCCGTCCCCGCCGAGCACGTCGCCGAGCGGACCCGCGCCGTCGTCGCCGATCGGCCACGCGGCGGTCGCGTCCGCGAGCACCCTGAGGCCCAGCACCGGGTCAGGCGGGTCGGTGGTCGCGAGGAGCTCCGCCGCGGTGGCCGTCCACTCCCCCGCCATGCCGCTCAGCGCCGCCAGCCGCAACCTGGCGTCCTCGCCGTGAAGCGTCGACGGGGTGGCGGTGGCCCGCAGTCCACGCACGGGCAGGGCGGCGAGCTCGCGGTGCGCCGCCGCGCGGTCCACGGTCGGGAGGGTCGGGTCGCACCCCACCTCGCACACGGCCGGGACCGCCTGGTGGACGGCGAGCAGCCACTCCCCGGCGGCCAGCGCGGCGACCGCCGCGGACAGCTGCTGGACGCGCATGACCGCCTCCCCCGCGGCGGCGGTCCAGCGCAGCTCGCCGGACAGCAGCTCGCGGAGGACGCGCCACACCGGCTCGGGCGGGTCCTCGCCCCCCGGGGCCCGCGCCAGGCGGACGGCCGCGGCGACGGCGGACCGGTCGGCGTCGCCGCACGACCCGGAGGCCGGGTCGACGTAGGTCCGCGCGACCGGCAGCGACGTCACCAGGCGCGCGACGGCGTCGAGGAGCGTGCGGTAGTCGACGTCGCGCACCCCGATGTCGTCCTGGCACGCCCGCCACACCACCCTGGCGACCCGCCGCAGGTCGGTGCCGAGGTGGGCCTCCAGCACCTCGTGCGTGCCGGTGCGCACCGCGTCGTCATCGGGCAGCGCGTCGTGCTGGGCCGCGAGCGCCTCGAGCTGGCGCCTCCCCGCCGGGTCGATGTGCACCCCGATGGCGAGGGGCACCAGCTCGTGCCCGGCGCCGCCCTGGACCGGCCAGCCGACGGGCAGCGGCCGTCGCGCGTCGATCCGGTCCACCACGACCCACGCGTCGGGGCCGAGCAGCTCGCGGAGCCGCGCGAGGTACCCCGCGGGGTCGGCCAGGCCGTCGACGCCCCGCACGCAGGCGCCGTCCAGGAGCCCGTCGCCGACCAGGCGGCCGAGGAGGTCGTGGGTGGCGTCGAAGACCGGCGGCTCCTCCACCCGCAGCGCCGCGAGCTCGTCGTGGTTGAGGTGGCGGCGGTAGTTGACCAGCCGACGGCCGGCGCGCCAGCTCACCAGCCGGTAGTGCTGCTGCTCGAGCAGGGAGTGCATCCGCGACCAGGAGCGCGGTTCGCCCGGCGTGCCGAGCAGCCGGGTGATCCCGGCGCGGGCGACCGCGCCGCTCGACTCGGTGGTCAGCGGGAAGGACCGCTCGCCGTAGGTGACGCGGATCGCGCCGTCGACCTCGGCCAGGCCCAGGCGGCCGGCGACCAGCTCGTCGCCGTAGGGGCCCGCCAGGACGCCCAGGATGACCTTGTCCCGGGCCCCCGGGAGCGGCGCGTCCCACTCGACGTCCACGGCCTTCGCGGACTCCGACGACCGGCCCTCGGCGAGGACGGCGTCCCACCGCGACGTGGCGGGTCCGGTCCACACGTGCCCCGGCACCCAGTCGGCGACCAGCCCGAGGCCCACGGCGTGCGCCGCGTCGGCCAGGTGACCCAGCCCCCCCTCCCCGCCCAGGGCGGGGTCGACGCGGGTGTGGTCGACGACGTCGGTGCGGTCCGCCGAGCCGGGTCGGGCGACGGTGACCGGCGGGAGGTGCAGGTGGCTGACGCCGAGGTCGGCGAGCTGCGGCAGCCGGGACGCCACCTCGTCGAGGTCGCCGATGGCCGCGAGGCGGTAGGTCGCCCGGACGGCCCGGACGGCCAGCACGGGCCCCGGCCCGTCAGACATGGGTGATCCCGGGCCAGCGGATCCCGTCGATGCAGCGGAGGACGACGAGGGAGGGGCCGTCGACCTCCACGCCGGTCCCGGCGGACACCGGGGCGCGCTGCCCCTCGAGCAGGCTCGGGTCGACGGTGTCCACGATCACGTCGTAGCGGTGGCCGTAGCCCTCCGTCGGGATCTTGAAGGTCACCGGCTCGTGGTGGGCGTTCAGGAGGACGAGGAAGCTGTCGTCGTGGATGGGCTGGCCGCGCTCGTCCCGCGTCGGCAGCTCGTCGCCGTTCAGGAAGAACGCCAGCGCCTTCCGGCCCGGGTCGTCCCAGTCCGCCTGGGTCATGACCGTGCCCGCCGGGGTCAGCCAGTGCAGGTCCTGGTCCCCGGTGAAGAACGTGCGGCGGCGGAGGACCGGGTGGGCCCGGCGGAGCGCGATCAGCCGGCGGGTGAAGTCCAGCAGCTCGGCGTTCGCGTCGGCGACCGCCCAGTCGTAGTGGGTCAGGGCGTTGTCCTGGCAGTAGGTGTTGTTGTTGCCCTGCTGGCTGCGGCCGAACTCGTCACCGCCGAGGAGCATCGGCACGCCCTGGCTGAGGAGGAGGGTGGCGAGGAGGTTCCGCTGCTGGCGGGCGCGCAGCCCCCGGATCGCCGGGTCGTCGGTCGGCCCCTCGACGCCGTGGTTGTTCGACCGGTTGTGATCCTCGCCGCTGGTGCCGCCGTCGAGGTTGGCCTCGTTGTGCTTGCGGTCGTAGCTGACGAGGTCGGCCAGCGTGAACCCGTCGTGGGAGGTCACGAAGTTCACCGACGCGTAGGGCAGCCGGCCGTTGTGGGCGTACAGGTCGCTCGACCCGGACAGGCGGCTTGCCAGCTCGCCGACGTCGCCATCCCGCAGCCAGAAGTCGCGGGTCGTGTCGCGGTACTTGCCGTTCAGCTCGGTCCAGCCGACCGGGAACTGGCCCACCTGGTACCCGCCCTCGCCGAGGTCCCAGGGCTCGGCGATCAGCTTGACCTGGCTGATGATCGGGTCCTGGGCGATGATGTCGAAGAAGGCGCTCAGCTTGTCGACGTCGTGCAGCTCGCGTGCGAGCGTCGCAGCCAGGTCGAAGCGGAACCCGTCGACGTGCATCTCGGTCACCCAGTACCGCAGGCTGTCCATGATCAGCTGCAGCACCTGGGGGCTCTGGACGTTCATCGAGTTGCCGGTGCCGGTGAAGTCGACGTACCGGGACGGGTCGCCGGGGTCGAGCCGGTAGTAGGTCGGGTTGTCCAGCCCCCGCAAGCTGACGGTGGGCCCGAGCTCGTCCCCCTCCCCGGTGTGGTTGTAGACGACGTCGAGGATGACCTCGAGCCCGGCGGCGTGGAGGTCGGCGACCATCGCCTTGAACTCGTACACCTGCTGGCCCTGGGTGCCGCGCGAGGCATAGCCGGCGTGCGGGCTGAGGAACCCGATCGAGTTGTAGCCCCAGTACTGCCGCAGCCCCTTGCGCCACAGGAAGTGGTCGGTCAGGTAGTGGTGCACCGGCTGCAGCTGCACCGCGGTCACGCCGAGGGACCGCAGGTGGTCGATGAACGGCGGTGACGCGAGCCCCGCGTAGGTCCCCCGGGCGGTCTCGGGGACGTCGGGGTGGCGGATCGTCGCGCCGCGGACGTGGGTCTCGTAGGTGATCGTCTCGGTGAACGCGTGCTTCGGCGGCCGGTCGTCGCGCCAGTCGAAGAACGGGTTGACCACCACGCTCTTCGGGACGAAGTGGGCGCTGTCGGCGGTGCTCGGCCGGCTGGTGTCGTGCACGTCGTAGCCGAAGCAGGCGGGCGCCCAGATGATGTCGCCCTCGATGGCCTTCGCGTAGGGGTCGATCAGCAGCTTGTGCGGGTTGGCCAGCAGCCCCCGGGCGGGGTCCCACGGACCGTGGACCCGGAACCCGTAGCGCTGGCCCGGTCCGATGCCCGGCAGGTAGGCGTGCCACACGAAGCCGGTCTGCTCGATCAGCTCGATGCGGGCCTCCTCGCCTGCGTCGGCGCCCTCGCCGAAGAGGCACAGCTCCACGCCGTCGGCGACCTCGGAGTACACCGCGACGTTCACCCCGCGTCCGTCCCACGTCACCCCCAGGGGGTGCGGTCGTCCGGGCCAGGTGTGGTGCTCGGGGGAGGTGACGCGCATCGGCGCTAGGATGTCACAGCCCTCGACCGGGCCACCGGTCCGCCGTCCGCATCGGGAGTCCCCACCGCCGTGTCCGCCTCGAGCGCTCAACCCTCGCGCGGCGGTGCACCGGCCCTCCACCTCTACGGATGGCGCCACCCGAGCGTCCTCGCGGCCGCGGTCTTCAGCGCCTACGCGGGGTTCGTGCAGTTCGCCGCGACCGCCGCGCTGCCCGACATCGCGGCCGCGTTCGGCGTGGCGGGCGACGGCGCCGGCGACATCGCGGCCGAGGTGGGGCTGAGCGGCACCACCCTGGGGATCGCGCTCGGCATCATCCGCATGGCCTCGGTCGGGTCGCTGCCGCTGGCCCGGCAGGCGGACTCCCACGGGCGCCGTCGGGTCATGCTGATCACGTCGCTGGCCGCGCTCGGGCTGACCGCCGTCGCGGCGGGGATCCCGTCCTTCTGGCTGTTCGTCGCGGTCCTGGCCGTCGCGCGGCCGCTCGCGTCGGCGACCAACGCCGTGGCCGGCGTGATCGCCGCGGAGGAGGTGCCGACCAGCGACCGCTCGAAGGCCCTGGCGGTCATCACCCTCGGCTACGGCGTCGGCGCCGGGCTGCCGGTCGTCCTCCGCGCCGTCACGGACCTCGTCGGCGACGTGATCGGGTTCCGCGTCCTGTTCGCCCTCGCCGGGCTGTTCCTCGCCACGCTGCCCCTGGTGGCGCGGCTGGTCCGTGAACCCGACCGGGCGGCACGGCTGGTCGACGCCGAGGCGGAGACGGCCAAGCGGCTGGGCCACGTCCCGGCGGCGCTGCGCGGCCGCCTCCTGCTGGTGGCGACCCTGACGTTCTTCGTGGCCTTCCTGACCGGGCCGATCAACACCTACCTGTTCCTGTACGCCGAGAGCGTCACCGGCCTGAGCCCGTCCATCCAGGGCGTCGTGGCCCCCGTGGCGGCGGGGATGGGCGCGCTCGGGCTGCTGCTCGGCGTCCGGCTGGCGGACCGCTACGGGCGGATCCCGACCGCGATGTGGTCGAAGGTCGCCCTGGCCGCGGCCGGGATCCTGACCTACTCCGCAGGGCAGGTCGGGGCCGTGGCCGGCTACGTGCTGACCCTCCTGATCGGGTCCAGCTACGCCCCGGCCGTCGCGGCGACCGCCAGCGAGATCTTCCCCACGTCGATCAGGGCGACGGCGGCCGGGTGGATCACGGTGGCCGGCACGGTCGGCGCGGTCCTCGGCCTGCTCATCTTCGGTGTGGTCGCCGACGCGGCCGGGTCGTTCACGACCGCCGCGTGGGTGGTCTGCGTCCCGGCGGCGATCTCCACCATCGGCTACCGCTACCTGCCGGAGACCAAGCACCTCGAGCTCGAACAGTCCGCACCCGAGATCGGCTGACGAGTCAGCTGAGGAGGTCGATCGGGCGGCGCGGCGCTACGGTCTGCGGCCATGGAGCTGATCCTGGTCCGCCACGCCCAGCCGGCCTGGCGCGGCGACGACGGGCGGTCGACGAACGATCCCGGGCTGACCGCGCTGGGCGAGGCGCAGGCCGCCGCGGTCGCCGCCCGGCTCCGCGACCACGTGGGACCGGTCGACGGGCTGTTCACCTCCACCGCCCGCCGGTCGCGGGCGACGGGCGCCGCGATCGCCGACGCGCTCGGCCTCGATCCGGTCGTGGAGGGGTGGATGGTCGAGATCGGCGCGCCCGACGAGTGGGATGGCCAACCCGAGGACGAGGTCGTGGAGGTCCTGCGGGCGCTCCGGACGCGCCCGCTCGACGAGTGGTGGGACGGCGCGCCGGGCGGCGAGTCCTTCCGCGACTTCCACCAGCGCATCACCACCGGGTTGGAGGGGATCCTGGCCCGCTTCGGCGCGACCCGCCACGCCGGCGATCCGGCCCGGCTGTGGGACGTCCCCGACGAGGGGCCGCGGCTGGTCCTCGTGGCCCACGCGGGTTCGAACTCGGTGATGACGAGCCACCTCCTGGGGATCGACCCGCAGCCCTGGGAGTGGGAGCGCTTCCCGTGCCTGCACGCCTCCGCCAGCGTGCTGCGCAGCCGGGCGATCGCCTCGGCGGACATGTGGGCCCTCGAGTCGTTCTCCGACGTCACCCACCTGCCCGCCGACCACGTGACCGCCTGAGGCCGCGGTGCTCAAGACCACATCCGGGGCCCGACCGGCGCGAGATCCCGCGCCGCGGTGTCCGGGGGTCCGGTCGGCGGGGTCGGCAGCGGCGTCCCGCCGGGCTCGTCACCGCCCTGGTCGAGGCGGAACGGCGGGTAGGCGTCGGTCATGAGCGCGGCGTAGGCGATGACGCGGTACACCCAGCGGTTGAACCCGATGATCACGTCGAACAGGGCCTGCGGGTAGCGGCCGGTCACGAGCAGGGCGATGGCGGCGACCAGCACCAGGATGCCGAGGATCCCGCCGCCACCGGTCGTGTCGACCCGCACCCCGTCGTCGGTCACCCAGCGGTAGCCACCGCCGGTGAGCAGCCCGATGATGATGTAGTGCGGGATGGCGAGGAGCCACCACTTGACCAGCACCAGCCCGCGCGACAGCCGCTCGGGGTAGTCGATGTCGAGGGTGGCCGGGTAGTCCGGCTCGTCCCCGAGGCTGAACGGCGGGTACCGGTCGGTGCCGAGGCCGCCGCTGGCCGCGTAGTAGCTGACTCGCCACGTCCAGCGCAGCACGCCGGTGGTGAAGTCGAAGATCGCCCGCGGGTACGTGCCGGTGAACAGGATGGCGAACCCGGCCACCACCGTGAGCAGCGAGAAGGCGAGCCACAGGAACCCCAGGACGACCAGGTGCGGGATCGCGAGGACCCACTTGACCAGCCACTGCCAGCGCGACAGGTCGCGGTCGAGCCGCGCCGTCAGGCGGACAGGGCTCGGCGGACGGCCGTCCTGCACGCCGACCGGCGGCGGAGGGGGCGGGACGGGGACGCCGACGGCAGGCGGCCCTGCGGGCGGTGCCGCCGGGGTTGCGGGTCGCTCCCCGCCGGTCGCGCCGACGACGACGAGGACGATCGCCAGGACGGTCACGAGCACGCCGACCGAGCCCAGGGCGACCGCGACGGGGACCAGCATCCCGGCGTCCACACCGACGGTCACGTCCGCAGCCACGCCCGGCGATCCGTCGGCGTGCATCAGCACGACGGCCCACCGGCCCGCGGTCACCTCCCAGGTCATCGACCGGGTGCCCGTCCCCTCGCTGGTCGCCACCCAGAACCCCTGCGCGGAGGGTGGGGCCACCTCGGTGCGCCCGTCCTGCTCGCGGTACCGCGGCGTCCCGCCGTCCACGGCCTCCACCTCGGAGTGGGCGGTGCCGGCTAGGTAGGCGTCGACCTCGTCCTCGGGGCCGATGCCGACGAAGAGGGGTCGCTCGCCGACGGCCGCGGCCTCGAGGCGCACGTCGACCGACGCCCACTCGAGCAGCCAGTCGGGCGTGTCGGGCTCCGCGACGAGGACGATGCCCTCGGCGGTGACCGCCACCCCGTCGCTGCGGACGCCGTCCAGGTCGGCCGAGACGAACCCGTCGTCGTCACGGCCGGCGGCGACCCCCACGCCGAGCGCGGCTCCCCCGAGCAGCATCCCGATCCCTGGGAGCACCAGCAGGCACCCGACGACCAACGCCACGACCCGACCCGGCCTCATCACGACCACCTCCGCGCACACGCGCGCACTCGTCCTCCGACGCCACCGAGGGTCCGCCCGGTGGCGAGCGCGAGGCAGGGCCGAAGGTCCCTCGGACGCGTGTCGGGATGGGCCAGCGGGGTAGGCAGTACAACTCATGGCCCGCCCCGCCGACAGGATCGTCGTGCCCGCTCCCGCAAGTCGCCACAGCGCCCACCCGATCGACCCCACCCGCACCGCCTTCGGGCTCTGGGCGCCCCGCGCGTCGTCCGTCGAGATCGTCGTGGACGGCGACCGCACGCCGATGGCCCCGGAGGGGGGCGGGTGGTGGCGCGTGGTCACCGAGGCGGTCCACGGCACCCGCTACGCCTTCGCGCTCGACGACGGCGAGCCGCTCCCGGACCCCGCGTCCCGCTGGCTGCCCGACGGCGTCCACGCGCCCGCGGCGGTCCTGGACCCCGCCCGCATCGCGGTCGAGGACCGCTTCGTCGCCCCGCCGGTGACCGGCGGGGTCGTCTACGAGCTGCACGTCGGGACCTTCACCGCCGAGGGGACCTTCGAGGCCGCCACCCACCACCTCGAGGAGCTCGTCGAGCTCGGCGTCACCCACGTCGAGGTGATGCCGGTCAACGGCTTCGACGGCGTCCACGGCTGGGGCTGCGACGGGGTCGCCTGGTGGGCGGTCCACCAGCCCTACGGGGGACCCGAGGGGCTGGCGGCGTTCGTGACCGCCTGCCACCGCCACGGCCTCGGCGTGATCCTCGACGTGGTCCACAACCACCTCGGCCCGAGCGGCAACCACCTCGAACGCTTCGGCCCGTACCTGCAAGAGAAGGCGTCCTCGACCTGGGGCAAGGTCGTGAACCTCGACGGGCCCGACAGCGGGCCGGTGCGGTCGTTCATCATCGGCAGCGCGCTCGCGTGGCTGCGGGACGTCCGCGTCGACGGCCTCCGCCTCGACGCCGTCCACGCCCTCGACGACCGCGGCTCGGCGACCCACCTGCTGGCCGAGCTGTCCGACGCGGTGGCCGCGCTCGCCGAGCAGACCGGTCGGCGCTACGACCTGATCGCCGAGACCGACCGCAACGACCCGCAGACCATCCGGCCCCGGGAGGTCGGCGGCCTCGGGATGGACGCGCAGTGGGCCGACGACCTCCACCACGCCATCCACGTCGCGGTGACCGGTGAGCTCGACGGGTACTACGTCGACTACGCCGACCCGCTCGAGGCGCTCGCCCGGGCGATGACCAGCGGGTTCGTGCACGACGGGTCCCGGCACAGCGCCTTCCGGGGACGGGTCGTGGGTGCGCCGCTGCCGCCGGAGGTCTCGGTGCGCCGGCTGGTCGCCTGCGTCCAGAACCACGACCAGGTCGGCAACCGCCCGGCCGGCGACCGGCTGACGACCCAGGCCGATCCCGACGCCGTCCGCGCCGCCATCGCCCTGCTGTGCACCGCCCCGCACACGCCGATGCTGTTCATGGGCGAGGAGTACGGCGAGACCCGCCCCTTCCAGTTCTTCACCGACATGCCCGGCGAGGAGCTCCGCGCGGCCATCCGCGAGGGGCGGAAGGCCGAGTTCGACTACTTCGAGTCCTGGGCCGGCCAGATCCCCGACCCCCTCGACCCCGAGACGTTCCGCCGCTCGACCCTCGACCGCGACGGCGTGGACCCCGAGGCCGCGGCGCAGCGGCGGGCGCTGTGGCGCGACCTGCTGACCCTGCGCCGCACCCAACCCGCACTCGGCACCGGCGACCGGTCGCTGGTCCGCGCCGACCGGTGGGAGGACCACGACGTGCTGTTCATCCACCGGGACCCGCCCGCCACCGCCCCGCTCGCACCGGCCGTCCTCATCGCCGTCAACCTGACCGACGAGGCGATCCCGGGCGGTGCGCCGGTGCCCGAGGTGCTCCTGTCGACCGCGGACGCGCGCTACGGCGGACCGGGCCACCCCGGCGACGGGACCATCCCCGCCCGCACGGGCGTGGTCCACGCCCTGCCACAGCCGGCGCACGCCGGCAGCCCCACCGACGACCTCGTCTGAGAGACCACCCCATGCCGACGCCCACCCCCTCCTCCACCTACCGCCTGCACCTCACCCACGCGTTCACCCTCGCCGACGCCGTCGACCTGGTCGACCACGTCGACGCGCTCGGCGTGGACTGGCTGTACCTCTCCCCCATCCAGAAGGTCCCCACC
This sequence comes from Euzebya sp., assembly GCF_964222135.1. Lineage (NCBI taxonomy): Bacteria > Bacillati > Actinomycetota > Nitriliruptoria > Euzebyales > Euzebyaceae > Euzebya > Euzebya sp. Next base: position 66,811 of record NZ_CAXQBR010000013.1, on the reverse strand, counting down.
GGAGCGGGGCACGGGTACCACATCCTCGACCCCGACGTCGTCGACCCCCAGCTCGGCGGTGAGCAGGCGCTCCGCGAGCTGGCGGCCGCCCTTGCCGCGCGGGACCGCGGCATGATCCTCGACATCGTCCCGAACCACCTGGCGGCGTCGCCGGACAACGCCTGGTGGGACGACCTGCTGCGCCACGGGCCCGCCTCGGCACACGCGGGGACCTTCGACGTGGACCTCGGCGAGGAGGGGATGCGCCGCCCCATCGTCCTGCCGGTCCTCGGCGCGCCGCTCACCGACGTCCTCGCCGCGGGCGACGTGCGCGTCGAGGGCGACCGGCTGGCCGTGTACGACGACCTCTCCCTCCCCCTCGCCCCCGGCACCGACCCGGATGCGCCGATCGAGGCGGTCCTCGAGGCCCAGCACTACCGCCTGGCCCACTGGCTGACCGGGGAGCGCGAGCTGACCTACCGTCGCTTCTTCGCCGTGAACGACCTGGTCGGCGTCCGCGTCGAGGACCCGCAGGTGTTCGACGCGATCCACACGCTGGTCCTGCGACTCGTCGAGGACGACGTCGTCCAAGGCCTCCGCGTCGACCACATCGACGGCCTGGCCGACCCCGCCGCGTACCTCCGCCGTCTCCGCGAGCGGATCGGCGACGACCGCTGGCTGCTGGTCGAGAAGATCCTCGAGCTCGACGAGGACCTGCCCGACTGGCCGGTCGAGGGGACCACCGGCTACGAGGTCGCGGCCCTGCTCAACCTGTGGCTCACCGACGTCGAGGGGTACCGCCGCCTCCGCGCGGAGTTCGAGACCCGCACCGGGCTGACCGGCCCGGTCGTCCACGCCCTCGCCGAGTCGAAGTGGCACGTGCTGCAGGAGCTCTTCGCCGCCGACGTGGATGCCGTCCAGCGGCTGCTCGGCCCGGTCGACGGCGTCGACGACCACGACGTCGGCCACGTCCTCGGCGACATGGCCGCCCACCTGCGCGGCTACCGCACCTACGTGCCGGTGGAGGGGTCGGTCGCGCTGGTCGACGAGCGGGCGATCGCCGACGCGGCCGACGCCGCCGCGGTCACGCACGGGCGCCACGTCGCGTCTGCGGTCGTCGACGCGCTGACGGGTCAGCCCGGCCGACGGGCGCTGACGCGCTGGCAGCAGCTGACCGGCCCGGCCGCCGCGAAGGGGTTCGAGGACCGCCTGCTGTACCGCCACGTGTCCCTGTCGAGCCTGTGCGAGGTCGGCATCGACGCGGCATCCCTGGACCAGCCGCCCGAGCCGCCCGCCATCGTCGAGGGGTTGGCGGCCCGCCAGGCGGCCTGGCCCGACGCCGGCACGACCACCTCGACGCACGACACCAAGCGCGCTGAGGACGTCCGTGCCCGCATCGCCGTGCTGGCGGAGGTGCCCGACGCGTTCCTCGACCTGCTGGCGCAGCTGGACGATGCGGTCGACGACCCCCCCGCCGCAGGCGCTACCGGTCAACCCGCCGCAGGCGCTACCGGTCAACCCACCGCCGGCGCTACCGGTCAACCCGCCGCAGGCGCTGTCGATGAGCACGCCCGCTGGCTGCTCGCCCAGACCGCTGTCGGGGTCATCGGGCTGTGCGCCGACGACCCGGGCGAGCTGACCGAGCGGCTGGCCGCCTACGCGCACAAGGCGCTCCGCGAAGCCGAGGTGCGGACCTCCCACCGCGACCCCGACGAGGCGTACGAGCAGGCCGTCGCCGACTGGGTGGCGGCGATCACGACCCGCGAGGACGCGGTCGCGCCCCTGAGCCGGCTCGCCGGCCGCATCGCGGTGCCGGGTGCGGTCAACGCCCTCTCGACGGTCCTGTTGAAGATCGCGGGACCGGGCGTGCCCGACATCTACCGTGGCACCGAGATCTGGGACGACAGCCTGGTCGACCCGGACAACCGGCGGCCCCTCCCACTCGACCGCATCCGAGCCGCTCGCGAGCGGGTGGAGCAGGTGCTGGCCGCCGACGACCGGGCCGCCGCCGTCGCCGGGCTGCGCGACGACTGGCGCGACGGGGCGCTCAAGATGCTGGTGACCCGCACCGGGCTCGAGCTCCGTCGCCGCCACGCCGAGGTGTTCGCCCGGGGGTCGCTCGAGGGCGTCCACGCCGACGGGTCAGCTGCCGACCACGTCGCCGCCCTGCGCCGGGGGTCCTCCGCCCAGGGCACGGGCCCGGACGGCACGACGGTTCTCGCGGTCGCCACCCGGCTGCCCTACGGCCTGGCGCGCGACCGCTGGCCCGTCGCCGACGTGTGGGGCGACACCACCATCGCGACGTCGGGGCACCGCCGGCTCACCGACGCCCTGACCGGTGCGGTCCACGAGCCCGTGGACGGTCGGCTGCGCCTGGACGGGGTGTTGGCGACGCTCCCCGTGGCCATGCTGGTGGGTCATGACCACGACTGACCCCGCAGCCCAGGACGTCCGCGCCTGGCCCGGCGAGCCCTACCCCCTCGGCGCCACCTTCGACGGCGTCGGCACCAACTTCAGCCTGTTCAGCGAGCACGCCGACGGGGTCGAGCTGTGCCTGTTCGACGACGACGGCACCGAGACCCGCGTCGCCATCCACGAGGTGACGGGGTACTGCTGGCACGCCTACCTCCCGGACGTCGGTCCGGGGCAGATGTACGGCTACCGGGTCCACGGTCCGTACGACCCCGCCTCGGGGAAGCGCTTCAACCCGGCCAAGCTGCTGATCGACCCCTACGCGAAGGCCGTCACCGGCGTGGCGGGCGACCGCACCCCGGGGATGATCGACTGGGACGAGGCGGTGTTCGCCTACCCCTTCGGCGAGCCGGACGAGCGGAACGACGCGGACTCCGCGCCGTTCGTGCCGCGCAGCATCGTGGTCAACCCGTGGTTCGACTGGGAGGGCGACCGCCAGCTCCGCACCCCGATGCACGAGTCGGTCATCTACGAGGTGCACGTCAAGGGCTTCACCGCCACCCACCCCGACGTCCCCGAGGAGCTCCGCGGCACCTACGCGGGCCTGGCGACCGAGCCGGCGATCGCCCACCTGCGGGACCTCGGCGTGACCGCGGTGGAGCTGCTGCCGGTCCACCAGTTCGTCCACCACTCCCACCTCGTCGAGAAGGACCTGCGGAACTACTGGGGGTACGACTCGATCGCCTACCTGGCCCCCCACCACGAGTACGCGGCCACCGACCGCGTCGGCGGGCAGGTCCAGGAGTTCAAGCAGATGGTCCGCGCCCTCCACGCGGCCGGCATCGAGGTCATCCTCGACGTGGTCTACAACCACACCGGCGAGGGCAACCACATGGGCCCGCACCTGTCGCTCCGCGGGGTGGACAACGAGTCGTACTACCGGCTCGTCGACGACGACCCCCGGTACTACATGGACTACACGGGCACGGGGAACTCGCTCAACGCCCGCAGCCCCTTCGTGCTGCAGCTGATCATGGACAGCCTGCGGTACTGGGTGACCGAGATGCACGTCGACGGGTTCCGCTTCGACCTCGCGTCCACGCTCGCCCGCGAGCTGCACGACGTCGACAAGCTGAGCGCGTTCTTCGACATCATCCAGCAGGACCCCGTCATCAGCCAGGTGAAGCTGATCGCCGAGCCGTGGGACGTCGGGGAGGGCGGCTACCAGGTCGGCAACTTCCCGCCGGTCTGGTCGGAGTGGAACGGCCTGTACCGCGACACCGTCCGGGACTTCTGGCGCGGGGAGCCGGCGACGCTCGGCGAGTTCGCCCAGCGCCTGACCGGGTCGAGCGACCTGTACCAGTCCGACACGCGCCGGCCGATGGCGTCGATCAACTTCGTCACCGCCCACGACGGCTTCACCCTCGCGGACCTGGTCAGCTACAACGAGAAGCACAACGAGGCCAACGGCGAGGGCGGCAACGACGGCTCGGACGACAACCGGTCCTGGAACCACGGGGCGGAGGGGCCGACGGACGACCCGGAGGTCCTCGCGCTCCGCGCCCGTCAGCAGCGGAACATCCTGGCGACCGTCCTCCTCAGCCAGGGCGTGCCGATGGTCCTCGGCGGCGACGAGCTCGGCCGCACGCAGGGCGGCAACAACAACGCCTACTGCCAGGACAACGAGATCAGCTGGTTCGACTGGTCACCCGACGCCGTCGACGCCGATCTGCTCGAGTTCGCCCAGCGGGCGATCGCGTTCCGCCGCGCCCACCCCGTCTTCCGGCGCCGCCGGTGGTTCGAGGGGCAGAGCATCCGCGGGACCGGCCTCGAGGACATCGGCTGGTTCAGGCCGGACGGCGAGGAGATGGACGACGAGGACTGGAACGTCGGCCACGCCCGGTCCCTGGCGGTGTTCATGAACGGCAAGGGCATCCGCACTCCCGGCGCCCAGGGCGAGCCGATCGTCGACGACGACTTCCTGGTCGTGTTCAACGCCGCCCCCGACGAGGTGACGTTCACCCTCCCCAGCGCCCTCGGGGACAGCTGGGCGGTGCAGATGGACACCGCGCGGGGCGGCTGGATCGACCCGGACGACGAGGCCGCGGACGAGGACCCGGTCACCGAGGTCACCCTCGAGGGCCGGTCGATGGTCCTCCTGACCCGACCCCGCTGAGCTCAGACGTCCTCGACGGGCACCGCCGCCGGCCGGCGGCGGTGCATGAGCCAGTGGGTGGTGTGGGCGGCGACGCCGAGCAGCAGGATCACGGCGGCGGTCCAGTAGCCGAGGGCCAGCGCCACGAGGGCGGCCACCGCGGTCATGTTCACGAGGATCCACCGCATGGTCTGCACGCTGTTGTCCATGGCCACGAGGGTATCGGCGGAGGGCGGCGGTGTCGGGGCCGCTAGGCTCGCCGGCCATGACCGACATGATCTACCGCCGCCTCGGCCGCTCCGGGTTGAAGGTCAGCGTGCTCTCCTTCGGCTCGTGGGTGTCCTTCGGGCCCCAGCTCGACATCGACCGGGCCGCCGCCTGCATGACCGAGGCCCGCGAGCACGGCGTCAACTTCTTCGACAACGCAGAGGCCTACGCCGGGGGTGAGTCCGAGCGGATCATGGGCGAGGTGATCCGGACGCTCGGCTGGGAGCGCCACAGCTACGTGATCTCCTCGAAGTTCTTCTGGGGCCTGCACGACGGCGTGAACTCGACGAACACGCTGAACCGCAAGTACCTGCTCGAGGCGATCGACCCGTCGCTCGAGCGGCTCGGCCTCGACCACCTGGACCTGATCTTCTGCCACCGGGCCGACCGCGAGACCCCGATCGAGGAGACGGTCTGGGCGATGCACGACATCGTCTCGAGCGGCCGGGTGCTGTACTGGGGCACCTCGGAGTGGCGGGCCGACGAGATCCGGGCCGCGTGGGACATCGCCGAGCGCCACCACCTGCACAAGCCGGTGATGGAGCAGCCGCAGTACAACCTCGTCTCCCGCAAGCGGGTCGAGAAGGAGTTGGCCCGCCTCTACGACGACATCGGCCTGGGCCTGACGACGTGGTCGCCGCTGGCCAGCGGCCTGCTGACCGGCAAGTACATCGACGGGGTGCCGGAGGGGTCCCGGGCGACGCTCGAGGGCTACGACTGGCTGCGCCAGATGGTCACCGACGCGGACGCGAACGCGAAGGTCGCCCAGCTGCGGGACGTCGCCGACGAGCTCGGCTGCACCCTCGCCCAGCTGTCGATCGCGTGGTGCGCCGCCAACGAGCACGTGTCGACCGTCATCACCGGCGCGAGCCGACCCGAGCAGGTGACGGAGAACATGAAGGCCCTCGACGTCCTCGCCCAGCTCGACGACGGCGTGATGGCGCGCATCGACGAGATCATGGGCTGACCCACCCCGCTCAACTGCGGCCCCCCGGGGCCGATGTGGTGGGGTGACCGCTGAGGGGACCCGCCCGCTCCTGCGTGCCGCCGTCGCCGTCTGCGTCGGGGGCATCGCCTTCGCGATCCTCGGGCCGTCCTGGGCGCCGGTGGTCAGCTACCACGTCGGCGAGCTCGTGACCGTCGCCGCGCTCGTCACGGCGGCCACGACCCGCAGCGGCGGGGAGCGGCGGGCCTGGGTGCTGATCGCCTCCGGTGTCACCTGCTTCGCCGCCGGCGACGTCCTCAACACCGCCGCGCGGTCGCTCGTGGACGGGGTGGGCACCGCCCCCTCCCCCTTCGAGCCGCTCTACCTGGCCATGTACCCGTTCCTGGCCGTGGGGCTGCGGGCCCTGGTGCGGCACCGGGCGCCGGACGGCGACCGCGGCGCGGTGCTCGACGCGGCGATCTTCACCGTCGGGATCGCGGCGGTCGTGTGGGTCACCAGCTTCGCGCCGCAGGCCGGTGACCCCGAGGCGTCGGGCATGCGGCAGGCGCTGCTGCTGGCCTACCCGACCCTCGACGTCATCCTGTTGGCATCGACGTCGCTCCTGGCCTTCCGCGTGCGCCCCCTCACGGCCCGCCTGACGGTGCTCGTCGCCGCCATGGCGGTGCTGCTGGCCACCGACGTCGCCTACGTCGTGGCGGTCCGCCAGGACACGCACACGTCCCAGGACCCCGCCGCGTTCGGCTGGTGGGCGATGATGGCCCTGCTGGCCGTCGCCGCCTGGCTCCCGGCCAGCGGACAGACCCCCACCCGAACCGCAGGCGACCTCGCGCTGCCGGGCCGGCTGCGGCTGGCCGCCCTGGCCCTGACGTCGATGCTGGTGCCCCTGGTCGGCGTCCTCTCCGGCGGCTCCACGCGGGATCGCCTCCTCGACGTGGTCGCCGCCGTCCTGTCCCTGCTGGTCTTCGTGCGCCTGTCGGGCCTGGTCCGCGCCCTCGTCGCCTCCCGCGAGGAGGTCGCCCTGCTGCACCAGCAGCGCGAGGAGCGCCGGTTCCGATCCCTCGTGCAGAACGCCGCCGACATCGTGCTCGTCCTCGACGCGGACCGTCGGGTCACCTACGCCTCCCCGTCGGCAGAGCGCCTGCTCGGCGTCGACCCCGTCGACATGGACCGCGAGACGCTCGTCGGCCTGATCCACCGCGGCGACCAGGCGGCGGTGGCCGCCTGCCTGTCGCGATCGGCGCAGCTGCCCGGCCCGGGCGACCTGCCCGCCGCCGTGACGCTGCGGCTGCGGGACGCCTCCGGCGCGTGGCGCCACCTCGAGGTGCTGGCGACCGACCTGTCCGCCGACGGCGACGTCGGCGGGGTGGTCCTCAACATCCGCGACGTCACCGAGCGCGCGTCGCTCGAGCACCAGCTGCGCCGCCTGGCGATGCACGACCCGCTCACCGGCCTCGCCAACCGCGTGATGTTCGCCGAGCTCGTCCAGGAGGCCCTGGACCGGGCCGGCTCGGACCGCGACGGCGTCGCGGTGCTCTTCTGCGACGTCGACGACTTCAAGACCGTCAACGACAGCCTGGGCCACGACACCGGCGACGCGCTCCTGCTGGCGCTGGCCCGACGACTCGACGCCTGCCTCGGCGCCGGCGACGTCGCCGCCCGGCTCGGGGGTGACGAGTTCGGCGTCCTCCTCTCCTCGACCTGCGCGCCGGGTGCGGCGGAGGCGGCGGCCGATGCGCTGATCGCCGCGCTGCGGGACCCGGTGGACCTCGACGGGACCGAGATCGCCCCGTCGGTGAGCATCGGCATCGCGGTCGGCGGCACGACGCCCGCGGAGATGCTCCGCAACGCCGACGCCGCGATGTACGAGGCCAAGCGGGCGGGCGCCGGGCGCTGGCGCCGCTGGAGCCCGGCGCTGCACCACCGGGCCCTGTCGCGCCTGCGGCTGACCACCGACCTGGGCGCGGCGCTCGAGCGCGGCGAGTTCAGCCTGGACTACCAGCCGGTGGTCGACCTCGCCGATCGGCGCATCCGCGGCGTCGAGGCGCTGGTGCGCTGGGACCACCCCGACCGCGGCCGCATCCCCCCGCTCGAGTTCATCCCGCTGGCGGAGGAGACCGGGGCCATCACCGCCCTCGGGGCCTGGGTGCTGACCGAGGCCTGCCGCCAGCTGGCCGAGTGGCAGCGCGACCTGCCCGGCGCGCCCGACGTGGTCCACGTCAACGTGTCGGCGCGGGAGCTGCACGCCACCACGTTCCCCCGCACCGTCGAACGGGCGCTGGCCGCGGCGGGCCTGCCGCCCGAGGCGCTGGTCCTCGAGCTGACCGAGAGCGTCCTGCTCGAGGACCCCGAGGGCGCCGCGTCGACCTTCCGCATGCTCCGCCAGCTCGGCATCGGCATCGCGATCGACGACTTCGGCACCGGCTACAGCTCGCTCAGCTACCTCCGCAACCTGCCGGTCGACGTGCTCAAGATCGACCGGGCGTTCGTGCAGGACCTGGGGCACGGCCTGCCGGACCGGACCGTGGCGCGCGGCATCGTCGACCTGGCGCGGGCGCTCGGCGTCAGGACCGTCGCCGAGGGCGTCGAGGAGGAGTCGCAGCTGGCCGACCTGCGCAGCCTGGGCTGCCACGAGGCGCAGGGCTACCACCTGGGCCACCCCGTGCCGGCGGACGGCATCGCCGCGATGCTGCGCGCCCTGGCGACGCCGGTCGCGAGCGGCGGCTGACCCCGCGGCGGCCAGCAACCTACGGTGGCGTAACCTGGGGGCGGTCCGAGCCCGGAGGCTGTGAGAGTGTCGAACGCGTTCCTGCTGCGCCTGATCGCCGCGCTGTTCAAGGTCCTGACCTGGCCGTTCGTGCGGTACGAGGTCCGCGGCGGCGAGGTCCTCGGGACCCGCGACGGCTGGATCCTGAGCGGCAACCACCGGACCGTGTTCGACTTCGTGCACGCCGTCATCGGCCTGCACCACTTCGGCAAGGACGCGCGGATCCTGATCGCCAACGAGTTCTTCGACAACCCCGTGTACGGCCCGGCCGCGCGGGCGATCGCGGCCATCCCCGTGTACCGCAAGACCGACCCGCGCGGCGCGTTCGACGCCGCCGTCGCCGCGCTGCGCGCGCAGGACAACATCTGCATCATGCCCGAGGGCGGGATGCACTGGGACGCCCGGGACCCGCTGAAGCTCGGCCGGTTCAAGACCGGGGTGTCCCGCATGGCGGTCGGGGCCGGCGCGCCGGTGCTGCCCCTCGCCCTGGTGGGTGGCGAGCGGCTGTGGCCGAAGGGCGCGCGGTGGCCGCGGCTCACCCCCTTCCGACGTCGCACGGTCGTGCTGCGGCTCGCCGACGAGCCGCTGTGGCTGTCCGGTGACGACCACCGGGCCAACGCCGACAAGCTGCGCGAGGTGCAGGAGGCCCTGCTGCGGCAGGCGACCGCGGACCTCCAGGCCCTCGACCCCGGCTACCTGCCCGACGTGACCCCCTGACCGGCTCCGGGCCGCGGACCGCCGGGGTCACGATCGGGGCCTCTTTCGCCTCACGGCGAGTTGGGCCCCGATCGGGGGCGGGTTCGGCGACCGTGCCCGGCGGGGCAGTGTGAGGGGTACCCCCACCCGACGCATCCTGGGATGACGTGACCACCGACGTGCCGATCTCGGCGACGGATCCCGCCGCCACCCCCGCACCCGCCGCCGATGCGGGTGGCTCGACGCTGCTCACCCGGCTGTGGCGCTTCCTGGTCGTGGGGGGCAGCAGCGCGGTCATCGACCTCGGCCTGCTGATCGCCTTGCGCGAGCTGGCCGGGCTCCACATCCCCGTCGCGACGACGATCGCGTTCTGGACCGGGCTGCTCTACAACTTCTCCCTCAACCGGGTCTGGTCCTTCGACGCCGACCGGGTCGGCGTCCCCTTCGCCAAGTACCTGATCGTGGTCGGGCTGAACTACCTGCTCACCCTCGCCATCGTCACCGGCGGGCACGAGATCGGCGTCGCCTACGCGGTCGCGAAGGTGTTCGCCCAGGGCCTGGGTGCGTGCTTCACCTTCGTCGCCTACGACCGCTGGGTGTTCCGATGACGGGCGGACGAGCGGTGATGGTCGTCATCCCCGCCCACGACGAGGCGGACTGCATCGCCGGCGTGGTCGCGGAGGTCCGGGCGGCGCTGCCGGCGGCGACGGTCGTGGTGGTCGACGACGGGTCGACCGACGCGACGCGCGAACGGGCTCGCGCCGCGGGGGCGACCGTGCTGAGCCTGCCGTACAACCTCGGGGTCGGCGGGGCGCTCCGCCTCGGGCTGCGCTACGCGGTCCGGGGTGGCCACGACGTCGTCGTGCAGGTCGACGGGGACGGCCAGCACGACCCGGCCGAGGTGCCGCGCCTGCTCGCGGGCCTCGACCACGCCGACCTCGTCATCGGCGCGCGGTTCGCCGGTCGCGGCGCCTACGCCGTGCGCGGCCCGCGCCGCTGGGCGATGGCCGTCCTGGCCCGAGCCGCCGGGCGCATCGTCGGTGCCCCCCTGACCGACGTCACCTCCGGCTTCCGGGCCTTCGGCCCGCGCGCGGTGGCGCTGCTCGCCGACGCGATGCCGGCGGAGTACCTGGGTGACACCGTCGACGCGCTGGTGCTCGCCGGCCGCGCCGGCCTGGTCGTGGCCCAGGAGCCGGTCGCGATGCGGCCGCGCCAGGGCGGCACGCCGTCGCAGTCGCCGTTGCGCGCCGCGGTGTACCTCGGCCGGGCGGTCATGGCCCTGCTCGTCGAGGTGCTCCGGACCGACGTCCCGGCGCCTCCCCGCCCGGTGGTCGAGGGCGGGTCAGGAGTCGAGCGGGAACCGGTGGGGGCGTCCCCGCGGTGACCCTCCGCCTCGTCACCTCGGTGGTGGGGGTGGTGATCCTGCTGGCCGCCGTCGAGCTGCTGCGCCGGCGCCGCCTGCGGGAGAAGTACGCCGTCCTGTGGCTGCTCGTCGCCGTCGGCCAGCTCGCCCTCGCGATCTTCCCGCCGCTGCTCGACCTGGTCGCCGGCTGGCTCGGCGTCGCCGACCCGCCGAACCTCCTCGCGTTCGGCGGCATCGTGTTCCTGCTCGGCGTGTGCGCGCACCTGTCGTGGGAGTCGAGCCAGCTCGAGGAGGAGACCCGCACCCTCGCCGAGGAGATCGCCATCCTCCGCGAGGAGGTCGAGTCGCTGCGGCGCGACCGCACCTCCGGCTGAGCGATGAGTTGACCGGCACCGTCTCGTCGGTCGACGGACGCCGGCGTGTCACACCGGCGCAGTACTGTCGCTCGCGTTGCGGTCCGATGAGAAGGGACACCCCCCATGACGGAGATGATCCAGGCCGAGGGCCTGGTCAAGCGCTACGGCGAGGTCGAGGCGTTGAAGGGCCTCGACCTGGTCGTCCCCGCGGGCAGCGTCCTCGGGGTGCTCGGGCCGAACGGCGCCGGCAAGACCACTGCCGTGCGGATCCTGTCGACCCTGCTGACCCCGGACGCCGGCCGTGCGACGGTCGCCGGCGTCGACGTCTTCGCCGACCCCGCCGGGGTGCGCGAGAAGATCGGCTTGTCCGGGCAGTCGGCCGCGGTCGACGAGTACCTGACCGGCTTCGAGAACCTCGAGATGGTCGGCCAGCTGTACGGCATGCCGCGATCCGAGGCGCGCAGCCGCGCGACGGAGCTCCTCGACCAGTTCACGCTGTCCGACGCCGGCGGCCGGCCGATCAAGACCTACTCCGGGGGGATGCGCCGACGCCTCGACCTGGCCTGCGCGCTGGTGGCGCGCCCCCCGGTGCTGTTCCTCGACGAGCCGACCACCGGGCTCGACCCGCGCAGCCGCACCGACCTGTGGGACGTCATCCGCGACCTCGTCGGCAGCGGGGCGACGCTGCTCCTCACCACCCAGTACCTGGAGGAGGCCGACCGGCTGGCCGACGACATCGTGGTCATGGACCACGGCCGCATCATCGCCCAGGGCGACGCGGACCAGTTGAAGGCGCAGGTCGGCGGTGAGCGGGTCGAGGTCGTCCTCTCCCACGCCCGCGACATCGACGCCGCCCGCGACCTGCTGGGCCGCCTGTCGGTGGGCGAGGTCACCGTGGAGGCGCAGACCCGCCGGCTCACCGCCCCGGTCGCCGGGGGCACCGCCGCGCTCCGCGACGCGCTGACCCGCTTCGACGAGGCCGGCATCGAGGTCCTCGACTTCGGCCTGCGGCGCCCGACCCTCGACGACGTGTTCCTGACCCTCACCGGCCGCCCGGCCGAGGAGGACCCCCGCCCCGACGCCACGACCGAGGAGGTCCCCGCGTGAGCACCCTCAGCCGCGCCGTGCGGGACTCGACCGTCGTCGCCCGCCGCAACCTCATCAAGATCAAGCGGGTGCCGGACCTGCTGGTCTTCACCCTCCTCAGCCCGATCATGTTCGTGCTGCTGTTCGTCTACGTGTTCGGGTCGGCGATCCCGATCGAGGGCGTCGACTACGCGCAGTTCCTGATGGCCGGGATCTTCGCCCAGACGGTCGTGTTCGGCGCGACGATCACCGGCGCAGGGCTGGCCGAGGACATGCAGAAGGGCATCATCGACCGGTTCCGCTCGCTGCCGATGTCCCGGCAGGCGGTCCTGGCCGGCCGCACCGCGAGCGACGTGGTCAACAACGTCCTCGTGCTGATCGTCATGTCGATCACCGGCCTGGCCGTCGGCTGGCGCATCACCTCGTCACCCCTCGACGCGATCGTCGCCTACGCGCTGCTGCTGCTGTTCGCGTACGCGATCAGCTGGATGATGGCCTACATCGGCCTGCTGGTCCCCTCCCCCGAGGTCGTCAACAACGCGTCGTTCCTCGCCATCTTCCCGCTCACGTTCATCGCCGAGACGTTCGTCCCCACCGACGGGTTCCCCGTCGCGCTGCGGACCTTCGCCCGGTGGAACCCCGTGTCGGCGGTCACCCAGGCCGCGCGCGAGGGGTTCGGCAACACCGGCGGGGTGCCCGCACCGGACACCTGGTCGATGCAGAACCCCGAGATCTACACCCTCATCTGGGTCGTGATCATCATCGTGGTGTTCGCGCCGCTCGCGTCCCGGCAGTACCAGCGCACGACCGAGCGGGGCTGATCCCGCCCGGCCGTCGTCCCCTCACCAGATCCGCACCCGCTCGTCGGGGTCCAGCCACAGGCCGTCGCCCGGACCGGTCCCGAAGGCCTCGTGGAAGCCGTCGACGTTCCGGACGACGTTGGCCCGGAACTCCGGCGGCGAGTGCGGGTCGATGGTGAGGCGCCGGATCGCCTCCTCGGTCCGCGCCAGCACCCGCCACACCTGCGCCCAGCCGACGAAGAACCGCTGGTCGCCGGTCAACCCGTCGACCTGCGGGGAGGACCCGCCGAGCTCGTCGGCGACGTACAGCTGCCAGGCGTGGAAGGCGACGGCCACGCCGCCGAGGTCGCCGATGTTCTCCCCCACCGTCAGGCCGCCGTCGACGGTGTGGGCGTCGTCGAGGTCCCGTGGGCTGAACACGTCGTACTGCTCGGTGAGCGCCTGCACCTTCGCGTCGAAGGCCTGGCGGTCGACGTCGGTCCACCAGTTGACCAGCGCGCCGGTCCCGTCGTACCTCGACCCCTGGTCGTCGAAGCCGTGGCCGATCTCGTGGCCGATGACCGCGCCGATGGCGCCGTAGTTGTAGGCGGGGTCGCGGTCGGGGTCGAAGAACGGCGGCTGCAGCAACGCGGCGGGGAACACGATCTCGTTCATCGCCGGGTTGTAGTAGGCGTTGACCGTCTGCGGGGTCATGAACCACTCGTCGCGGTCCACCGGCCCGGCGAGCTTGGCGAGTTCCCGGTCGCTCTCGACGGCGTGGGCGCGGCGGATGTTGCCGAGCAGGTCGTCCGGCCGGATCTCGAGGGCCGAGTAGTCCTTCCACCGGACCGGCTTTCCGATCTTCGGGGTGAACGCCGCCAGCTTCTCGAGCGCCCGGGAGCGGGTGTCGGCCGCCATCCAGTCGAGGTCGGTGATGCGCTGGCGGTACGCCTCGACCAGGTGGTCGATCAGCACCGCCATCTGCTCCTGCGCCCGCGGCGGGTAGTGGCGCTCGACGTACAGCTGGCCGACCAGCTCGCCGAGCAGCCCCTCCACCAGCGCGACCCCGCGCTTCCACCGGGGCCGCAGCTGCGGGGCGCCGGTCAGGGTCCGGCCGTAGAAGTCGAAGGAGGCGTCGACCAGGTCGCTCGACAGGTAGCCGGCCATCGACCGGATGACCCGCCAGGTCAGCCACTCCTTCCACACCTCGAGCGGCTCGTCGACGAGCAGGCCGGCGACGGCCTCGACCACGTCGGGCTGGCCGACGACGACCTCGTCCCAGTGGTGTGGGTCGGCGCCCATCCCCTCCAGCCAGGTCGTGGCGGTCGGCAGCGCGGCGCGCAGCTGCGCGGCGGTCGTGAGGTTGTAGGTGGCGACTGCGTCGCGGGTGGCCGTGCGGTCCCAGTGGGCGGCCGCCAGCCGGGTCTCGAAGGCCATGATCCGCTGGGCGACCGCGTCGGCGTGGGCGGTGGTCGGCACCGCCTCGGCGAGCTCCAGCATCCGGGCGACGTGGGGGACGTAGGCCTCGCGGATCGCGGCGTGCTCGTCGGCGCGGTAGTAGGACTCGTCCGGCAGCCCCAGCCCGCTCTGGGCGATGTGGATCAGGTAGCGGTTCGGGTCGGTCTTGTCGATCCAGACGCCGGCCCCGAGCACCCCGCCGATGCCCTCGCGCGCCAGCTCGCCCTGCAGGCGCATCAGGCCCTCGACGTCGGCGACGGCGTCGATGCGGGCGAGGACCGGCGCGAGGGGTGCCACGCCCGCGGCCTCGACGGCGGCCTCGTCCATGAAGCTTGTGTACAGGTCGCCGATCTTCTGCGCGGCGCTGGCCGCGTCCGACCCCTCGGGCGCGTCGCTCGCGGCGGCCTCGGCGATGATCGCCCGGACGTCCTCCTCGGACTTGTCCCGGAGGATCTCGAAGGAGCCGTACGTCGCCTTGTCCTCCGGGATCGCCGCGGCGGCGATCCAGCGCCCGTTGACGTACCCGAACAGGTCGTCCTGGGGGCGGACGGCCGGATCGAGGTCCTCTGCGATCGGGCGGGGCTGGTCGACGGTGGTCACCGGTGCGGTCCTCCTGGGGGTGGTCTGGCGCCCCACTCTGACATGCGCGCCTGGACATGTGCCCGCGCTAGCCTGCCGGGCTCGTCACGTCCGACCTCCCGCCACGGAGACCTGCGATGCCCGACCTGAAGCGCCCTGCTGCCCTGAACCGCCTGGCCGTCCTGACCAGCGGCGGCGACAGCCCCGGCATGAACGCCGCGCTGCGCGCCGTCGTCCGCGCGGCCGACGCCGCGCAGATGAGCTGCGTGGGGATCGCAGACGGGTACAAGGGCATGATCGACGGCAGGCTGAAGCCCCTCGACGCCCGTGACGTCTCCGGCATCCTGCAGCTCGGCGGCACCGTCCTGGGGACGGCCCGCTCGACGCGGTTCCGCACCCCGGAGGGGCGGGAGATCGCGGCGAAGAACCTCCGCAACGCCGGCGTCGACGCGGTCGTGGTCATCGGGGGGGACGGGTCGATGCAGGGCGCGAAGCTCCTCAGCGAGGAGCACGGCTTCGCGGTGGTGGGCATCCCCGGCACGATCGACAACGACCTGTCCGGGACCGACTTCACCCTGGGGTTCGACACCGCGGTCAACACCGCCGTCGACGCGATGGACAAGATCCGCGACACCGCGGCCAGCCACAACCGGCTGTTCTTCATCGAGGTGATGGGCCGCCACGCCGGATGGATCGCCCTGTACTCGGGACTCGCCGGCGGCGCGACCGCCGTGCTGGTGCCCGAGAGCAGCTGGGAGGAGGACTCGATCCGCGCGAAGGTCCTCGAGTCCTTCGCGCTCGGCAAGCGCTTCTGCATCGTCGTGGTGGCCGAGGGCGGCGAGGAGGGCGGCGCCTTCGGGGTGGCCCGCCGGGTGACCCACGAGACCGACCTCGACTACCGGGTCTCGACGCTCGGGCACATGCAGCGCGGCGGCGCGCCCACGATGCGCGACCGGGTGCTCGGGGCGCGCCTCGGGGACGCAGCCGTGGCGGCCCTGCTGGACGGCGAGGACCAGATCATGGTCGGCGAGCGCCGCCTCGAGATCGTCCGCACGCCCTTCGAGGAGACCTGGACCACCGACGACCGCGACTTCGCCGGGCTGCTCGGCCTGATGGACCGCCTGGCGCGGTAGCGGGGCCGGTCGCGGGTCAGGGCCGGTCGCGGGTGGACGCCGCGCCGATCGACCGGGTCAGCGCCCACACCAGCCGCGGGGTCAGCACCCCCTCCCCCAGGCCGATCTCGGCGATGTCGTCGTAGACGGCCGGGTCCTGGGCCGCCGCCATCGCGACCGACATGGCGGCGGGCAGGTCGAGCAGCCGTGCCAGCGCGGCGGTGGTCGCGAAGTGCCGCCCGAACCGGCGGCGGATCATCCGGCGGTACAGCGGGCCGGGGGCGTCGGGGGCCAGGGCCAGCGCGGTCGCCGCCATCCGCCCCGACGCGACCGCGTAGAAGATCCCCTCCCCCGTCAAGGGGTTGATCAGCCCGGCGGCGTCGCCGACGAGCAGCACGCGGCCGTGGTCGGGCCGCGGACGGCCGGTCGACAGGGGCAGTGGGTGGACGGCCAGGCTGCCGGGTTCGAGCGGTCCGGCGGCGGCCGCGCGGGTCCCCTCCTCGAGGGTTCGTCGCACCCTGCCGTCGAGGCGGTCCCGGGCGGCGTCGACCCGCATCCCGAAGCCGACGTTGGCCCGTCCGTCCCCGAGGGGGAAGGACCAGGCGTAGGCCGGCCAGCCGGTGCCGGCCACGTCGATGCGCTGGTGGCTCTGCCCGGGCTCGGCGGGGGCGTACGCCCGCGCGGCGACGGCGCGGTGGCGGTCGGCCGCCGGGGGGACGCCGAGGCGGCGGCGGACCACCGACGTCGCGCCGTCCGCGGCGATCAGGTGCGGGGCGGCGAACCGGCCGTCGACGACAACCCGGTCGACGTCGACGGTCAGGTCGCGGACGCGGTGGTGGACCAGCTCGACGCCTGCCGCGACGGCGTGGTCGACCAGCCGGGCGTCGAAGGTCGTGCGGGGGATCACCCGGTTCGCCCGCCGACCCGTCCCCCTGGCCCGCTCCCCGGTGGGGGTCGTGAGCTCGAGGGTGTCCACCGGCGGGGCGTCGCCCTCGACTCCGGTCACGCCGATGCGGGCCAGCTCGGCGAAGGCGTGCCAGGCGATCGCGTCGCCGCACGCCTTGTCCCGCGGGAACGCCGCCCGGTCGATCATCACCACCCGCCACCCGGGCCGGAGCCGCCGGGCGGTGATCGCGGCGGTGGCGCCGGCAGGCCCCGCGCCCACGACCACCAGGTCAGCCCGCTCCACCCGCTCCTCCGGGCGCGAAGTCGCCGTCAGCCGACGACGAAGTTGACCAGGCGGCCGGGGACCACGATCTCCTTGCGGATCGCCTTGCCCTCGAGGTGGTCGGCGACGGCCGCCTTCGCGGCGGCCTTGACGTCGTCGTCCGAGGCGCCGGTCGGCACGTCGACGGTCCCGCGCAGCTTGCCCTGGACCTGCACGGCGATGGTGGTGGTGTCCTCGACCAGGGCGTCGGCGTCCCACTTGGGCCACGGCTCGTAGGCGAGGGTCTGGGAGTGCCCCAGGCGGGACCACAGCTCCTCGGCGAGGTGCGGGGCGTACGGGGAGAGGATCAGCAGGAACGCCTCGGCGTCCTCGCGCGCGGGAGGCTGGCCGCCGCAGGCGTTGACCAGCTCCATCATCTTCGCGATCGGGGTGTTGACCTTGAGGGTCTCGATGCCCTCCGTCGTCTCCTTGATCGCGGTGTGCAGCGCCCGGCGGACCTCGCGAGGCGTCTCGTCAGGGAGGTCGCGGAGCGCGCCGGTGTCGGTGTCGACGAACAGCCGCCACGTGCGTGACAGGAAGCGGTGGATGCCCTCGCACCCCGAGGTGTTCCACACCTTGGTCTGCTCGAGGGGACCCATGAACATCTCGTAGAGCCGCAGGGTGTCGGCGCCGAAGCGCTCGATGATGTCGATCGGGTCGACGGAGTTGTTGAGGCTCTTGCCCATCTTCCCCGAGCGCTGCTCGACCGGGACCCCGTCGCGGGTGAAGTACTCGGTCACCACCTCGGTCTGGGAGTGGGCCGACGTCATCGTGACCGCCGCCTCGGGTCGGTGCTCGACGGTGTCGGGGTGGTGGTAGCGGCCGCCGCTCTCCCGGTAGGAGTTGGCCAGGATCATCCCCTGGTTCGCCAGGCGCATGAACGGCTCGGCGGTCGGGACCATCCCGATGTCGTAGAGCACCTTGTGCCAGAAGCGGGCGTACAGCAGGTGCAGGACGGCGTGCTCCACCCCGCCGATGTACAGGTCGACCGCCCCCCAGTAGTCGATGCGCTCCTGGCTGAAGGGCACCTCGGTGTTGTCCGGGTCGACGTAGCGCAGGTAGTACCAGCACGAACCGGCCCACTGCGGCATCGTGTTCGTCTCGCGGATCGCGGGGCGGCCGTCGGGCGCCGTCGTGTGCAGCCAGTCCGTCGCCCGGGCGAGGGGCGGCTCACCGGTCGCGGTCGGCTTGTACTCGTCGACGTGGGGCAGCTCGACGGGCAGGTCGTCGGGCGGCACCGGCACGATCTCGCCGGTCGGGTTCCCCTCGTCGTCGACGATGTGGAGGATCGGGAACGGCTCGCCCCAGTACCGCTGCCGGCTGAACAGCCAGTCGCGCAGCTTGAAGTTGACCTTCCGCTCGCCGTGGCCCTCCGCCTCCAGCCAGTCGATGATCGCGGTCTTGAACGCCGCGACCGACAGGCCGTCGAACTGCCCGGAGTTGATCGCGGTCCCCTCCCCCGCGTACGCCTGCTCCTGGACGTCGATGCCCTCGGGGGTCGTGTAGGTGGGGACGATCGGCAGGTCGAAGGCCCGCGCGAACGCGTGGTCGCGCTCGTCGTGGGCGGGCACGGCCATGATCGCGCCGGTGCCGTAGCTGGCCAGCACGTAGTCCGCGACCCACACCGGGATCGCCTCGCCGTTGACGGGGTTGATCGCGTGCCCACCGGTGAAGACGCCCGTCTTGTCCCGCTCGGCGCCCAGCTGGCGGTCGAGCTCGGACTTCGACGCGGCCTTCTCGACGTACGCCTCGACCTCCGCGCGGCGGTCGTCGGTGGTGACCTCGGCGACCAGGGGGTGCTCGGGCGCCAGGACGCAGTAGGTCGCGCCGAACAACGTGTCGGGCCGGGTGGTGTAGACGACGAAGCTGCCGTCCCCTTCCGCCAGCCGGAAGGTGACCTCGGCCCCTTCGGAGCGGCCGATCCACTGGCGCTGCATCTCGAGCACCCCGTCGGGCCAGTCGAGCGGGCCGCCGTCGGGCCCGCCGGTGTCGAGGTCGTCGAGCAGCCGCTGGGCGTACGCGGTGATCTTCAGCATCCACTGCCGCATGTTCCGGCGCTCGACGGGGTCGCCGGTCTCGACGTACCGGCCGTCGACGACCTCCTCGTTGCTCAGGACCGTGCCCTGGGCCTCGCACCACCAGACCGGGACCTCCTCGAGGTAGGCCAGGCCCTGCTCGTAGAGCTTCAGGAAGATCCACTGGGTCCAGCGGTAGTAGTCGGCGTGGCTGGTGACGACCTCGCGGGACCAGTCGTAGCTGAAGCCCAGGCGGTGCAGCTGGGTCCGGAAGTACTCGATCCGCTCGTCGGTGATCACGCCCGGGTGGGTGCCGTCGCGCTGCGCGGCGCGCTCTGCGGGCAGGCCGAAGCTGTCGAACCCGATCGGGCTGAGGACGCTGTACCCGGTCATCCGCTTGTACCGGGCGACGATGTCGAGCGCGGTGTAGCTCTCCGGGTGCCCGACGTGGAGTCCGCTGCCGGAGGGGTAGGGGAACATCACGAGCCCGTAGTACGGCGGCTTCTCGGGGTCCTCGACCGCCGTGAACGTCTCGTGCTCCGCCCAGTAGGCCTGCCACCGCGGCTCGATGGCCGTGGGGTCGTACTGGTGGCTCATCGTCCTCGCTGCTCCTGTCGCGCCGGTCCTGCGAGCGCCCACGGTAGACGCTCGCGCTCGTGGGGCCGGCCGGGGGTCGGTGCGATCCGGAGGGTCGATGCCCCGAGGTGGCCGGGTCCCCCGAGGTGGCCGGTCCCCCCGAGGTGGCCGGTCCCCCCGGAGGGGCCTGTCATGTTCGTTGCGCAGAACGAGACGAAGGCGACAGACCTCGCCCCCGGAGCAGGACCACCCCCGGAGGCCTGTCATGTTCGTTGCGGCCCACGAGACAAAGGCGACAGACCCACCGCGACCGCGGGACCCTGCCGCCGCGGGACACCCCACGCGACCGCGGGCCCCACGCCGGAGCGGGACCCACGCCGGTGCGGGACCCCCTCCTACAGGTGGCTGACGCTGACGTCGTCGATGCGCCCGTCACGGGTGAAGGTGACGTTGACCAGGGAGGTCCCGATGGTGGCGACGACCATCTCGTCGAGGCCCGTCACGGCCACCTGGGCATCGGCGAACAGCGCCATCGCCGCCGCCCGGTGGTCCATCGGCGCCATCGCGATGCCGGTGGTCAGGGCCTGGACGACCTGGTGGGCGTCCGGCGGCGGCAGCTCGACGTCGCCGAGCAGCAGGTAGACCGCCCCCCCGGGCACCGGCGCGCGGTACAGCGCGTCCGCCCGGCACCACCCGCGCGCGATCGCCGCGAGCAGGAACGGCTCCACCTCGTCGGTGTGCCAGACCGGCTCGGACAGCTCCATGACGTCGTGCTCGGCGCCGTAGGCCCTCAGCGCCTCCGCGCAGCGCGTGACCGCCTCCGGCGCGATCCCGCTGGTCGCCCACGCCCAGGTGAAGGTGTGCGCGGCGTCGTCGACCGTCCCGACGACCTGCAGGTCGAACGTGCGGTCCCCGAAGGTGGCCGTGTGCGCGTCGAGGTCGACGTCAGGCACCTCCCCCTCGAGCAGCTTGGCGAGGAGCTGCTGGCGCAGCAGGGTCGCCGGCACGTGCTCGGCGGCGAGGTCGAGGACGAGGGGGAGCTCGGCCACGCCTACCCCCAGCTCCGCTCGAGGGGCTTGCCCTCGGTGAACCCCGCCACCGACTGCAGGCCCAGGACCGCACGGTCGGCGAAGGCCGTGAGATCCGCGGCGCCGGCGTAGGTGCAGGCGCTGCGGATGCCGGCGACGATCTGGTCGACGAGGTCCTCGATGCCCGGCCGGTCGGGGTCGAGGTACATGTGCCCCGAGCTGATCCCCTCCTCGAAGAGCGCCTTGCGGGCCCGGGTGAACGGGTCGTCGTCCCGGGTGCGGCGCTGCACCGCCCGGGAGGAGGCCATCCCGAAGCTGACCTTGTACGCCCGGCCGTCGGCGTCGAGCTGCAGGTCGCCGGGCGACTCGTGGGTGCCGGCGAACCAGGACCCGACCATCACCTGGCTGGCGCCGGCCGCGAGGGCGAGGGCGACGTCCCGCGGGTGGCGGACCCCCCCGTCGGCCCAGACGTGCCCGCCGACGGCGCGCGCCGCGTCGGCGCAGGCGATGACGGCGGACAGCTGGGGGCGCCCGACCCCGGTCATCATTCGCGTGGTGCACATCGCGCCTGGCCCCACGCCGACCTTGACGATGTCGGCGCCGGCGTCGAGCAGCTCCCGGGTCCCCACCGCCGTGACGACGTTGCCGGCGACGACCGGGACGGCGGGGTCGAGCGCCCGGACGGCCCGGAGGGCAGCGAGCATCCGCTCCTGGTGCCCGTGGGCGGTGTCGACGACCAGCACGTCGACGCCTGCCCCGAGGATCTGCGCCGCCGTCGCGGCCACACCGCCCCGCGAACCTCCCGGTCCGACGTCCCCGTTGATGCCGATGGCCGCGCCCACGACCAGGCGCCCGTCGGCGTCGACGGCGGGCTGGTACAGCGTCGAGCGCAGCGCACCCATCCGGGTCACCAGGCCGACCAGCCGGTCGTCGTCGTCGACCACCGGCGCGAGGCGGCGGCGCGCCTCGTGGAGGTGCATGAACGCCGTGCGGGGTGACTCGCCGGCGCGGAGGACGAGCAGCTCGGTGCTCATCACCTCCCCGACCTGGGTGAACCGGTCGACGTTCTCGAGGTCGGCGGGCGTGACCACCCCGATCGGGTGGTCGTCGGCCACGACCACCGCGGCGCCGTGCGCCCGCTTGTGGATCAGCTGCTCGGCGTCCCCGACCGTGTCGCCGGCCGTCAGCGTGATCGGCGTCTCGTACACCGGGTCGGCGGCCTTCACCGAGGCGACCGCGCTGGCGACGATTTCCGGCGGGATGTCCTGGGGGATGATCGCGATCCCGCCCCGCCGGGCGAGGGTCTCCGCCATCCGCCGGCCCGACACGGCGGTCATGTTGGAGGCGACCAGGGGGAGGGTCGTCGGGCAGCCGTCGACAGGGGTCAGTTCGACGTCGAGGCGGGACTCGACCGCGGACCTGGCCGGCACCAGGAAGGCGTCGTCGTAGGTCAGGTCGCGATCGGGTCGGTGGCCGTCGAGGAATCGCACGTCAGCACAGGCTAGTCGTGCGCGCAGCGGGTCGGAGGTCCCGGCCGGCGCGGGTCGATCGGCACCGCAGGCCCTGCGACCCGGCGCCTACCGTCGGCAGGTCCGAACCCTCCCGAACCCCAGAGGTGGCCCGCCAGGGAGTACCGCGAGTACCTGCACGACCTGCGCCAGCCCACCCGTGCGCTGCGCGAGGCCATCCCGGAGGTGTGGCAGGGATTCGCCGACCTGCACCGCGCCGCGGTCGCCGACGGCGCGCTCAGCGCGGCGGTCAAGGAGCTGATGGCGCTCGCGATCAGCGTCGCGACGGGCTGCGACGGCTGCATCGGCTACCACACCCAGGGCGCGGTCCGGGCGGGCGCGACCAGGGAGCAGGCGGCCGAGGCCATCGGGGTGGCGCTGCTGATGACCGGCGGGCCGGCCTCGACCCACGGCCCCCACGCCCTCGAGGCCTTCGACGAGTTCGCGGCAGCCGCGGAGGCCCGCGCCGCCGGCGGCAGCTGACACGGGGGTCAAGGCCGGCGCGGACCTGCCGATCCTCCTCCCGAGACCCGTCCGAGGAGGGGATGTGAACCGCTGCCCGCAGTGCGACGTGCCGGTCGGCAACCAGTCGAACCGCTGCGCGATGGGCCACGTCCAGCCACCGCCGGCGCGACCGGCCTACCTCGAGCGGCCGGCCCCGAGCGCCCCGCTGCACGTGGCCCTGGTCCCCACCTCCGCCCCGCCGACCGGGGCGGCCCGGAGGGGCGCGCTGGGCCTGATCGCCGCCCTCGCCGCCGTCCTGATGATGTTCTGGATCGCCCGTCCCGCCGGCCCGGTGTCCGTGCACACCCAGGGACCCGGCACATCCGTCGTCACCGCGGACGCGAACCCGGTCGCCGGTGACGGCCGCGACGCCCTGCGGGACGTCGGCGCTCCGCCGTCCGGACCGCCCGGGCAGCTCGAGCTGTCCGCCGGCCTGCCCGATGGCGCCGCCGACGCGGTCCTCGAGCTGTCCGAAGAGGTGGTCGCCGCCCTCGCCGAGGGGGCGACCCGCACGCGGGTGGCCACGCTGGTGGAGTCCTGGGTCGCCACCGCCCCGACCGACGTCGCGTCCGTCGACGCCGAGGGCCTGTGCCTCGCCGTCGAGGTCGCCGACGGTGAGATCTGGCACATCCCCGACCTGTCGGCCGACCCCGGCCTGGTCGAGGGACCCTGCCCCCTCGAGGGCTGACGCGCGCAGGTCCCGCGCGGGGCGATAGCGTGCGATGCCGATGCGCCGCACCACCCCCACGACCGCGCCATACGGCACCTGGCCCTCCCCGCTGTCAGCCGACGCCCTCGCCGGATCCGCGATCGCCTTCGCCGACCTCGTCGTCGACGGCGACGACGTCCTGTGGATCCAGCAGGAGGCCCGCCTGCAGGGCCGCGGCGCGGTCATGCGACACTCCCCCGGCGGCGGCGTCACCCAGCTCACCCCCGACGACTTCAACGCCCGCACCCGGGTGCACGAGTACGGCGGCGGGGCGCTCGCCGCGGGGCACGGCGTCGTCCTGGCCTGCAGCTGGGCCGACCAGCGGGTCCACCGGATCGTCCACGGCCGGACCGAGCCGGTCACGCCGGCCCCCGCCACCCCCGCCGGGATCCGCTGGCAGGCCATGCGCATCCTCCCCGGCGGTGGCGCGTTCGTGGCGGTCCGCGAGACCCACGGGCCGGACCGGCCGCGGTCGAACCCGAACGTCCACGGGGCGGAGGAGGCCGTGAACGAGCTGGTCCGCGTCGACCTCGCCACGGGCAGCGTGACCGTCCTCGACACCGGGTCGGACTTCGTCGGCGGACCCTGGCTCAGCCCGTCGGGTCGGCGCATCGCCTGGCTCCGGTGGGACCACCCGCACATGCCCTGGGACACCGCCGCCCTCTGGGTGGCGGACCTGGCCGACGACGGGCTGCGCGACGCCACCCACGTCGCCGGCGGCGACAGCGCGGTCTCCGAGGCGCGGTGGCTGGACGACCAGCGGCTCGCGTTCACCGACGACGCGTCCGGCTGGTGGAACGTCCACCTGTGGGACGGCGAGCGGGTGACCCGCCTCCACGACGAGCCCGTCGACGCCGGCACACCCCGCTGGCAGCCCGGCACCGACCGGATCGCCCCGCTCGGCGGGCGGCTGTACGTCGCGGTCATCGATGCCGGCCTGATGCACGTGCGCGACCTCGGCGAGCCGCCCGAGACCTCGCCCACCGCCACCCCGGCCAGCAGCACGCCGATCGACCTCGACGGCATCGCCAGCATCCAGTGCCTCGACGTCGCCGGCGACCGGCTCGTCGCCATCGCGGGCGGGCCGGCCACGCCGAACGCCGTGATCGCGATCGACCCGACGGCGCGGACCACCGCACCCCTCAGCACCGTCCAGGACGACCCCGCCGCCGCGATCGGGGCGACCCCCCGGCCGATCAGCTTCCCGACCCCCGACGGGGCGACCGCGCACGCCCTGCACTACCCGCCGACGAGCCGCACCCACGTCGGTCCACCCGACGAGGCCCCGCCGCTGGTGGTGCTCAGCCACGGCGGCCCGACCGGCGGGGCGCGGGCGGCGCTCAACCCGACAGCCCAGTACTGGGCGTCGCGGGGGTTCGCCGTCGTCGACGTCAACTACCGCGGGTCGGCGGGCTACGGCCGCGCGTTCCGCGATGCGCTGAAGGGGAGCTGGGGCATCCACGACGTCACCGACTGCGTGGCCGCGGCCACCCACCTGGTCGCCGAGGGGCACGCCGACGGCGACCGGCTCATCATCGAGGGCGGCTCGGCCGGCGGGTACACGACGCTCATGGCGCTGTGCACGACCGACGTCTTCGCCGCCGGCGGCAACTCCTTCGGCGTGTCGGACCTGCGGGCGCTGGCGACCGACACCCACAAGTTCGAGTCCCGCTACCTCGACTCCCTCATCGGGCCGTGGCCCGAGGAGGAGGCACGCTACGTCGAGCGCTCCCCCATCACCCACGTCGACCGTCTGACCACGCCCACGATCGTGCTGCAGGGGGACGAGGACGCCGTCGTTCCCCCGTCGCAGTCCGAGGTGATCGTCGACGCGCTGCGCCGGCGCGGCCTGCCGCACGCGTACCTGCTGTTCGCCGGTGAGCAGCACGGCTTCCGGCAGGCGGCCAACATCGCCCGGGCGTTCGAGGCGCGCCTGGCCTTCTACGGGCGGGTGCTCGGCTTCGACCCGGCCGACGACATCGACCTCCCGGAGTTCGTGCCGGGGACGGCGTCCGGCTGACGAACCGACCGGCGTGGGTAGTGTCCTCCGGGTGCGAGAGGACACCGCGGCCGGCGGCTCCGGCGACGCGCCCGCCATCGCGGTGGAGGGGGTCAGCAAGGTCTTCGGCTCGACCCGGGCCCTCGACGACATCGACCTGACCGTCCGGGCCGGCGGTGTCGTCGGCCTCCTCGGCCCGAACGGAGCCGGCAAGACGACGCTGGTCCGGGTCCTCGCGACGCTGCTCCGGCCCTCGAGCGGCCGCGCCAGGATCTTTGGCACCGACGTGGTCGACGACCCGCAGCGGGTCCGCCAGCAGATCTCCCTCACCGGCCAGTACGCCGCGGTGGACGAGCTGCTCACCGGCCGGGAGAACCTGCTGATGTTCGCCGAGCTGCTGCAGCTGACCGGCCCCTCGGCCCGGGCCAGGGCCGACGAGCTGCTGGAGCGGTTCAGCCTGTCCGACGCCGCGGACCGACGGGCGTCCACGTACTCCGGCGGCATGCGACGTCGGCTCGACCTGGCCTCGAGCGTCATCCTGCCCCCGCGGCTCCTGTTCCTCGACGAGCCCACCACCGGGCTCGACCCGCGGACCCGGAACGAGATGTGGGACGTCATCCGGGAGCTGGTCGCCGAGGGCACGACGCTGCTGTTGACGACGCAGTACCTCGAGGAGGCCGACCAGCTGGCTGACCGCATCGTGGTGATCGACCACGGGCGCATCATCGCCGACGGCACCGGGGACGAGCTGAAGGCGGCGGCCGGCGGCATCACCGTCGAGATCCTCCTGCGCGACCGCACCGACCTCGACCCGGCCTGCACCGCGCTGAAGGACGTCGGCCTGGACCCCGAGCCGGTGCTGGCCGCCACCGTCGACCTCGAGGTGCCGACGGACTCCGACAGCGGCCTCGCGACCGTCCAGATCGTCGCGAAGGCGCTCGAGGCCGCCGGGATCGCGGTCAGCGACCTCGGACTGCGCCGCGCCTCCCTCGACGAGGTGTTCCTCCAGCTCACCGACCGCCGACCCGAGGAGGGGGCGTGACCACGACCGACCAGGGGGTCCTGTCGACCGCGTCGATCGAGCAGCGCCACCGCACCGGCGTGCTCGCCGCGCTGGCCGACGGGTGGACCATCGGCAAGCGGAACCTGAAGCACTTCACGCGGCTCCCGCGGCTGCTGGTCTTCTCGACGATCCAGCCGGTCATGTTCGTGCTGCTGTTCGGCTACGTCTTCGACGGCATCGCCCAGGGCGACCTGCCGGAGGGCTACCCGAACTACCTGGCGTTCGTCCTCCCGGGCATCTTCATCCAGTCGACGGTGTTCCGGATGACCCAGACGGCGGTCGGGCTGGCCGAGGACCTCGAGAGAGGGGTGATCGACCGCTTCCGGTCCCTGCCGATGTCCCGCTCCGGGGTGCTCGTCGGCCGGACGATCGCCGACCTCGTCCGCAGCATGGCCGTGATCCTGCTCATGGTGGTCTTCGGGGTGGTCGTCGGGTTCAGGTTCCAGAACGGGCCGCTGGCCGCGCTCGGCTCCATCGCAGTCGTCGCGCTGATCGGCTACGCCCTCAGCTGGGTGTTCGTCTTCGTCGCGCTCAACGTGCCGGGGGCGGAGTCCGCCCAGTCCGCCGCGTTCGTGGCGGCGTTCCCGCTGTCGTTCGTGTCGAGCGTGTTCGTCCCCACCGAGTCCATCTCACTCGGGTGGCTGGCCGCGATCGCGCGCAACTCCCCGATCACCGCGGCAGCCGACGCCGCTCGCGGCCTGGCGGTCGCCGGACCGATCCTGCAGCCGACCCTCCAGGTGCTGGCGTGGACCGCCGGGCTGCTGGCGCTGTTCATCCCGCTCAGCGTGGCGAGGTTCCGCCGGGTCGAGTGACCGGCGATCGGGTCGGACGTGCGTCAGGCCCGGACGGCGGTCAGGTCCGGGATCCGGGCGCCGGCGAACTCCTCGACGGTGATGCGGCTGATCCGACCGCCGGTGAGGGTGAGGGTGTCCCGGCCGTGGACCTCCACCCCGCCGCTCGAGCGGACCCAGTGGCCCACGGCGGTGCCCTCGTCGACGACGGCGTGGCGGATCACCTGCATCGTCGCACCGGGGGCGATCCCGCCCCACAGCCGCCGGAACACCTCGGCGATGTGGACCGCGCCGGTGACCGACAGCGCCTTGCCGTCGATGATCTCGACGTACTCGGCGTCCTCGGTCAGCAGCTGGGTGATCTCGGACGGATCGAGCGGACCACGCCGCCGGCACTGCATGAAGCGGCGGACGACCGGTTCGGTGGCGGAGTCGGTGGCGGCGGGAGCTCCCATGCGCGTGACACTACCTCACGCTGAGTGAGTGATCCATCACCGGCTTCAGACA
Organism: Euzebya sp.; assembly: GCF_964222135.1. Classification (NCBI taxonomy): domain Bacteria; kingdom Bacillati; phylum Actinomycetota; class Nitriliruptoria; order Euzebyales; family Euzebyaceae; genus Euzebya; species Euzebya sp. The sequence goes on along the minus strand of NZ_CAXQBR010000013.1, from coordinate 38,952 downwards.
TCACCACCAGTGATCGGTACGTTTCGCTCCGCATCCGAAGGCACCCCGACGACCGCCCGGAGGCCGACGGCCACGCGCCGTCGGACCGCGCCCTGCGGGTCGGTGCGCAGGGCCGGGTGGTTGAGGCCCTCGACGAGGACGACGACCGCCACGGCCGTGGCCCCGCCGTCCTCGACGGCCACCATCCCCGCGCGGTCGACACGCCGGAGGAACGTGGCGAGGACCGTGGTGGCCCGGGAGTGGCGGCTGCGGTAGACCCCGCGGATCGGTTCGGATGCCCGCAGGCGGGCCAGGGCCGCAGCGATGACCGGCCCCGACTCGGCGTAGCCGTCGGCCACCCGGTCCACCACCTCGTCCAGCACGGCGGCGACACCGACGTCCAGCACGCGCGCGGGGTCGAGGGCGGCCTCGACCCCGTCGATCAGGTCGTCGAGGCGGCGGGCGAACGCGGCCGCCAGCGCGTCGTCGCGATCGCTGAAGTAGCGGTAGAAGGTGCCCGTGGCCACCCGGGCCTCCGCCGCTACGGCCGCCGAGCCCGGATCGGCGCCCGCACCCAGCAGCCGCTCGACCGCGTCGAGGAGCGCCGCGCGGGTCCGGCCGGCCTTCGCTGACAGATCCGTCACTTCCATGTGGTCATAAGTGAACCATGCTGCGCTATCGTGCGCTGCATGGACGTGCTCGGCACCCGCATCGATCCCCGCAGCGACGCGTACCGCGAGAACGCCGACGGGATGGCGGCCCTCCTGGCCACCCTCGACGAGCTCACCGCGGAGGCCAACGCGGGCGGGGGCGATCGGTACGTCGAGCGCCACCGCCGCCGCGGTCGCCTCCTCCCCCGGGAGCGCATCGAGCTCCTCGTCGACCGCGACTCCGCCCTGCTCGAGCTGTCGGTCCTCACCGCCAACGGCACCGAGTACGCCGTCGGCGGGTCCGGCGTGTCCGCCATCGGCGTCGTCAACGGGGTCGAGTGCGCGATCAGCGCATCAGACCCCACCGTCAAGGGCGGCGCGGTCAACCCCTACGGGCTCCGCAAGTCCCTCCGACTCATGGAGATCGCTCGGGAGAACCGCCTGCCCCTGATCAACCTGACCGAGTCCGCCGGCGCGGACCTGCCCCGCCAGGCGGAGATCTTCGTGCCGGGCGGCGAGTCGTTCAAGAACCTCACCCAGCTGTCGAAGGCCGGGATCCCCACGATCGCGCTGGTCTTCGGCCCCTCGACCGCCGGCGGGGCGTACGTGCCCGGCATGAGCGACTACTCGGTCATGGTCGAGGGCCAGGCCCGGGTGTACCTCGGCGGTCCGCCGCTCGTGAAGATGGCCACCGGGGAGGACGCCGAGGAGGAGCCCCTCGGCGGTGCCGCGATGCACTCGACGACCAGCGGCGTCAGCGACTACCTGGCGGCCGACGAGCTGGACGCGATCCGCATCGGCCGTCAGATCGTGGGGCACCTCAACTGGCGCAAGCGGGGGCCCGAGCCGCGAGGCCCCGGCGACCCGCCGGTGCACGACCCCGAGGAGCTGATCGGCATCGGCTCGACCGACGTCAAGGTCCCCTTCGACGTCACCGAGGTCATCGCCCGGGTGGTCGACGGGTCGCGGTTCGAGGCGTTCAAGCCCCGCTACGGCCCGCAACTGATCTGCGGCTGGGCGGAGATCCACGGCTACCCCGTCGGGATCCTCGGCAACAACGGGATCCTCTTCGGCCCGGAGGCGCAGAAGGGGTCGCAGTTCATCCAGCTGTGCAACCAGACCGACACCCCGCTCGTCTTCCTGCAGAACATCACCGGGTTCATGGTCGGGACCGCCTACGAGCAGGGCGGGATCATCAAGGACGGCGCCAAGCTCATCAACGCGGTCGCGAACTCCGAGGTCCCCCACCTCACGGTCATGATCGGCGCGTCCTACGGGGCGGGGAACTACGGCATGTGCGGGCGGGCGTACGATCCCCGGTTCCTCTTCACCTGGCCGAACCACCGCATCGCGGTCATGGGCCCCGCGCAGCTGGCGGGGGTGATGCGGATCGTCATGGAGCAGCGCATGGCCGCCCAGGGCCAGGAGGTCGATCCCGCGGTCGCCGACCAGATGACCCAGGCGTTCCAGGACGAGATCGAGTCGCAGTCCACCGCCCTGTACGCGACCGCGCGGCTGTGGGACGACGGGATCATCGATCCGCGCGAGACCCGCACGGTGTTGGGGATCGCGCTGTCCGCCGCCCACTCCGCCCCCGTCGCCGGCGCCCGCGGCTACGGCGTGTTCCGCCACTGACGGCCACCAGGAGCCCCCGATGATCACCCGCCTGCTGATCGCCAACCGCGGCGAGATCGCCTGCCGCATCGCCCGGACCGCACGGGCGATGGGCATCGAGGTCGTCGCCGTCCACGGCCGCCCCGACGCCGACGCCGCCCACGTCGCCGCCGCCGACGTCGCGGTGCCCCTCGACGGCACCACCGCCGCGGAGACCTACCTCGACATCGACGCGCTGCTGGCCGCCGCCCGCACCGCGGGCGCCGACGCGGTCCACCCCGGCTACGGGTTCCTCGCCGAGAACGCCGCCTTCGCCCGAGCGGTCATCGACGCCGGCCTGACCTGGGTCGGTCCCTCCCCCGAGGCGATCGCCGCGATGGGCGACAAGCTGGCCGCCAAGCGGATCATGGCCGACGCGGGGGTCCCCACCCTCCCCTCCACCACCGACCCGGCCGACGCCGCGGACATCGGCTTCCCGGTGATCGTCAAGGCCGCCGCCGGCGGGGGCGGCAAGGGCATGCGGGTGGTCACCGACCCCGCCGACCTGGACGAGGCCGTGGCCGCCGCCAGGCGGGAGGCCGCCGGGGCGTTCGGCGACGACACGGTCTTCGTCGAGCGCTACCTGGAGCGGCCGCGCCACATCGAGGTGCAGGTCCTCGCCGACACCCACGGGCGGGTCGTGCACCTCGGCGAGCGGGAGTGCTCGATCCAGCGCCGCCACCAGAAGGTCATCGAGGAGGCGCCCTCCCCCGTCGTGGACGCCGCCGCCCGCGAGCGGTTGGGCCGTGCGGCCGTGGCCGCCGCGGAGGCCATCGGCTACGTCGGCGCCGGGACGGTGGAGTTCGTGGCCGTCGAGGCCGCCGACGGGCTCGAGTTCTCGTTCCTCGAGGTCAACACCCGCCTGCAGGTCGAGCACCCGGTCACCGAGGCGGTGTGGCGCGTCGGCGACGACCCCGCGCCGCTCGACCTGGTCCGGCTGCAGCTCCTCGTGGCCGACGGCGCGCCGCTGCCGTTCGACCAGGCCGACCTGCACCTCGACGGGTGGGCGGTCGAGGCGCGGCTGTACGCCGAGGACCCGGCGGCGGGGTTCCTGCCGGCGACCGGCACCGTCGAGCTGCTCGCACCGGCGAACCTGCCGAGCACCCGCTGGGACAGCGGCGTCCGCACCGGCGACGTCATCAGCCCGCACTTCGACCCGATGATCGCGAAGGTCATCGCGCACGGGCCCACCCGGACCGAGGCGGTGCGGCTGGCCGCCACCGAGCTGGCGCGCACCCGCCTGCACGGGGTCACGACCAACCGCGACGCGCTGGTCGCGGTGCTGCGCCACCCCGCCTTCGTCGCCGGCGACCTGCACACGGGCTTCCTCGACGCCCACCTGACCCCGGAGGCGCTGGCACCCGCCCCCTCCCCCGAGGCCGTGACCGCGCACGTCGCCGCGGCGGCGCTGGCGGGCCTGCACCGCCGCCGCCGCGCCGCCCGCGTCCCGCGCCACGTCCCCGCGGGGGGGCGCCACAACCCGGCCGACCCCCAGCGCACCGCGTGCCGCCACCGCGGATCCGAGATCGCCGCCACCCACCGCCCGACGGGTGGGGAGGGGTGGGCGGTCGCCGTCGACGACGTCACCCACCCCGTGGTCCTGCACGGCATCGCCGGGGACGACGCCGTGGTGGTCGAGCTGACCGTCGACGGCCGTCGGCTGCGCTGCGCCGTCGACCGGGTGGACGGCGGTCCGGGCGAGGAGGCGATCTGGCTGGTCGACTCACCCCTCGGCGCGACGCGGCTGGTCGAGGTGCCCCGCTTCCCCACCGCCGTCGCCGCGGCCGTCGAGGGCGGCCTGGTCGCGCCCATGCCCGGCGCGGTGATCGCCGTGCACGTCGGGGAGGGCGACGAGGTCGTCGAGGGCCAGCCGCTCGTGGTGCTCGAGGCGATGAAGATGGAGCACCGCATCACCGCACCCGAGCCTGGGACGGTCGCCGAGGTCGGCGTGGCGGTCGGCGACCAGGTCGAGGCCGGCGCGGTCCTGGTCGTGATCGAGGCCGGCTAGCCGGTCAGCGGACGCGCTGGCCGGCGGCGGCGTCGAGCGCGGCCCGCAGGCGCTCGCCGATGACCGCCCAGTCCCAGGTCGCCTCGACGTGCGCGCGGGCGTCCCGGCCCATGTGGCGTGCGCGCTCCCGATCGCCGAGGATGGCCACGACCGCCTCGAGGACGTCACGGTCGTCGGTGCCGTCCACCACCGCACCGGTCCTGCCGTCGAGGACGGTCTCCGGCGCCCCGCCGCTGTCACCGACGACGACCGGCACGCCGCACGCCTGCGCCTCGAGGAACACGAGGCCGAGCCCCTCGACGTCCATGCCGCCGAGGCGGGTGCGGCACGGCATCGCGAACACGTCGCCGGTCCGGTAGTGGGCGGGCAGCTCGTCCCAGGCCACCTCGCCGGCCAGCGTCACGGCGTCACCCAGGTCGCGCTCGCGGACCGCGGCGGCCAGCTCGTCGCCCAGCGGGCCTGTGCCGACGACCAGCAGGTGCGCGTCGGGCACCCGCCGGCGGACCTCCGGCCAGATCCGGACCAGCACGTCCTGGCCCTTGCGCCGCACCAGCCGGCTGATGCAGACGACGACCGGCGTGTCGGCGTCCAGTCCGTAGCGCGCCCGGGCATCGGGTCCGTCGGGGGTGAACACCGCGGTGTCGACCCCGCCCGGCAGCCGGTGGACGTCCGTGAGCCGGTCGACGACGGGGGCGAGCTGGGCGGCGGTGTAGTCGCTGAGCAGCGTCATCGCCGTGCACCCGCGCGCCAGCCGCCGGATCAGCGGCGCGAACCCGTAGCGGACCATGCCGGCTTCGCGGCCGTGGCTGATGCCGAGGGTGGGCACGTCCAGGCGAGCCGCGAGCTCCGCCAGGGGCCAGGCCGACCCGAAGACCACCACGTCGGCGCGGTGCGCGGTGACCGCCCGGCGGACGGTCCGCAGCAGGCCGGGGGTGGGCAGGAGCGGCCGGCGGTGGACGCGGTCGATCCCGTGCGCCGCCCGGGCGTCGTGGGCCGCGTCCCCCTCCCACGGCGAGGCCAGCACGTGGACGGTCTCGGGCGGCAGCGTCCCGACGAGGTGGGACACCATCTGCTCGATCCCGCCCGAGCGCGGCGGGAAGTCGTTGGTGACCCACAGCGTCCGGGGGACGGGCTGGTCGAGGTCGTCGGAGGTCATGGCGCCTGTCCGCTCGCGGCCCGGGCGATCCGCGAGGCGATCGGGGGGTGGGAGTGGAACAGCCCCACGGCCCAGGGGGGCGGGGCCGGGTCCGAGAGGTTACGGCGCGCCAGACCGCGCAGCATGGACCCGTAGTCGCCGGGGTCCTCGAGCAGCGCCAGGGCCGCAGCGTCCGCGGCGGCCTCCGCGCGGCGCGACGACCACCGCTCGACGGGCCCGAACACGACGGCCAGGACCACGACGAGCCCGATCGCGGTGACCGCCCCGCGGGTGCTGACCCGGCCGTCGGCGCCGGTCAGGCGCCCGGCCACCACCCGGTCCACCGCCCACGCCGTCAGCACCGCCACGGCGACGAGGGAGACCGCTGCCCGCTCCACGTCGTGGTGCAGGTCGTGACCCAGTTCGTGGGCGACGATGGCGAGGACCTCACCCTCCGGCGCTTCGTCGATCAGCGTGTCGTACAGGACGATCCGCCGGGTCGCGGCGATCCCGGAGACGTAGGCGTTCGACGCGGTCGTGCGGCGGCTCGCGTCGGCGACCAGCACGTCCGCGTCCCCTCCCCCACCGGTGCGCTCGACCAGCTCGTCGATGCCGTCGCGCAGCCCTCCCGGCTCGAGGGGTCGGAGGTCGAACAGGAGCGGCTCGAACAGCAGCGGGCTGAGCACCACGAGCACCGCCCCGACGACGCCGCCCGCCACACCGGCGATCGGCACCCAGGCGGTCGGCCACCGCTCCCGCACCCAGGCGGCTCCGGCGACCGCGAGCGCGACGCCGATCCAGTAGGGCACCGACTCGACCAGCCAGTCACGCGCCCAGCCGGCGAGCTCCTGGGTGGAGAGGCCGACGTCGACGGCCCGTCGCCAGGCCCACAGCCGCAGCGGCACCCGGACGAGGTCCGTGGCGGCCCACAGCGCCGCGGCAGCCAGGCCGACGCGGAGCAGTCGCAGCCGTCCCGCGACGACCCCGGCACCGCGACGGCGGGCCACCCACCACACGACCGCGATGGCCGTGCCGGCGCGGAGCAGGGCGGCGGCCACGGCGACCCACCGCAGCGGCGTCCGGTGGTCGAGCGCCGCCTGCAGCGCTGCCGGGTCGAGGAACGTCGACGGGTCGACCGGGGCGACCGGGGGTGCGGTCGCGCGGGTCACCTCCACCGCGACCAGCACGGCCAGGGCCACACCCGCGGCGACCGCGGCGACCGGCGGAGGCCGCGTCACGCCCGTCGGCTGGCCGGCGGGGTCGGTGGCTCCCACCTGAGGGGCGGGCGCGCGGGCGGTGGCGTCGGGGCTGCCCGCGGCGGCGGGGGTGGGTCATCCTCGGGTTGGCCGTGGTGCAGCCGGCCCGGCGAGGGGTGGGTGACCGGCGTCGTCCAGCCGAGCTCGAGCGCGAGGTCGTCCCGCGGCGTCACCCGTCCGGTCCCGATGTCGTAGCGCCACGTGGCCCGACGGGTGCCGTCCCCGTCGGCGTAGCGCAGCGTGACCGTCCAGTACGGCCGCCCCTCGGGTCGGGCGGCGGTCCACTGCACCGACTCGTCGTCGGCGTCGACGTCGCGCTCGAGGAGGTTCGTCCGCACGGCGTCGCCGATCAGGTCGTCGGACATGCCGAACCCGGGCCGCTCCTGGCGGCCGCCCCGGACCGACGTGATCACCTTGCGCTGCTCCGCGGCGATCGGCTGGTTCCAGCGGAGCACCCAGTCGAGGGACACGCCGGCCTGGTCGGCGACGGTCTCCGGCGGTTTGCCGGCGCGGAGCATCCGCTGGATCTCCGACGGCGTCAGGCGGGAGCGCTCGGAGTCGGCGACCGGCGGAGGCGCCGGCGGGGGGGCCGCCGCCACCCGGCCGAGCGCGACCAGCGCCGCCGCGACCGAGGGCGCGTCAGGTGCCGGTCCCCGCCCGTCACCGCCGTCCAGCACGCCGTCGAGCAGCGCGCGCCGGTCGTCGTCGCCGGTCGTCTCGAGCAGCTCGACGAGCGTGGCGACCAGCCCGCTCGACACCGGCACCCTGAAGCGCTCCCCGGTGTCGGGTCGGGCCAGCACCAGCGCAGAGAGGTCCGCGGTGTAGCCGACGAGCTCCAGTGGCTGCATCTCCGGCACAGGCTACCGGCGTCGCTCCGCAGCCGGTGTCGGCGGGGTCAGCGTCCGTCGTCCACGCCGGCGAGCGGCGACGGCTCGGTGGTGATCCGGTCGCTCGAGCCGCACCACCGGCATGTGATCGACTCCACGTCCTGGCGGAGCACGTCGGACTCCTCGACCTGCCCGACGCCGGACACCGAGACGTGCCAGTAGCGGTGGACCCGCTCGGTGACGACGACGTCGAACCGGGTGAGGTTGCCGCACCCCTCGCACTTCAGGCGGGTGCCGGGGGTCAAGCCGACGGGATCGGTCATGGGTTCAGCTGCTCCTGGCGATGGGTATGCACGGCGTCCCGCCCGCTCACGAGACCCATCGAAGGTAGCCGCGTGCGCACCGACGTCATGTGGTTCCGGCGCGACCTGCGCCTGGCCGACAACCCGGCGCTCACCGCCGCCGCGACCGCCGAGCACCTGGTCTGCGCGTTCGTCCTCGACGAGCGGATCCTCCGGTCGCCGCGGATGTCGGCGGCCCGGGTGACCTACCTGCGCCAGGCCCTCGTCGACCTCGACGACCGGCTGGCCGCCGCCGGGAACCGGCTCGTCGTGCTCGAGGGGGACCCCGCGACGACCCTGGTGGACCTCGCCCGCGCCGTCGGCGCCGCGGCGGTCCACGCCACGACCGACCACACCCCCTTCGCCACGGCCCGCGACGAGGCGGTCCGGACCGCCCTCGAGGCCGTCGAGGTGCCGCTCGAGTCGCACGACGGGACGGCCATCGTGCGGCCGGCGACGGTCCTGACGGGATCCGGCTCGCCCTACCAGGTGTTCACGCCGTTCCACCGGGCGTGGAAGGACGCCCGCCACGACGATCCGCTGCCAGTCCCGGCCCTGCCACCGGCTCCCGACGGCGTCCCGGACGGGGTCGACGCCACCGACCACCCGCTCCTGGCGGCCGACCCCCTGGACGAGCCCTGGCCCGACGGCGGCGAGGGCCCCGCCCGCGATCGGCTCGACGCGTGGCTGGCCGACGGGGTCGACGACTACGACGACCAGCGCGACGTCCTGGCCGCGAACGGCACGAGCCGCCTGTCCGCGGACCTCCACCTCGGCTGCCTCTCCGCCCGCGAGGCCTGGAGCCGGCTGGACCGCCGCCGCACCGGGCAGTCCACCTTCGCGACCGAGCTCGCGTGGCGAGACTTCTACCTCCACGTCATGGCCGCGTGGCCGGAGGCCGCGCGCACGGCGTTCCGCCCGGAGTACCGGGACCTGCCGTGGCACGACGACCCCGAGGGCCTGCAAGCGTGGACGGAGGGCCAGACCGGCTACCCCGTCGTCGACGCCGCGATGCGCCAACTGCGCCGGATGGGCTGGATGCACAACCGGGCGCGCATGATCGTCGCGTCGTTCCTGTGCAAGGACCTGCTCATCGACTGGCGGGAGGGTGAGGCGCACTTCCTCGCCCACCTCGTCGACGGCGACATCGCGAACAACAACGGCGGCTGGCAGTGGGCCGCCGGCACGGGCACCGACGCCCAGCCGTTCTTCCGGATCTTCAACCCGGTGAGCCAGGGACGGCGGTTCGACCCCGACGGTGACTACGTCCGCACCTACGTCCCCGAGCTCCGCGACGTCCCCGCGCCGGCGATCCACAGCCCGTGGACGCTGTCGAAGGACGACCAGGACCGCTACGGCGTCGTGATCGGCCAGGACTACCCCGCGCCGATCGTCGACCACGCCGAGGCCCGGGACCGCGCGCTGGCCTGGTACGAGTCGAACCGCCGCTGAGCGGTGCGGACGCTCAGCGGCGGAGCCAGCCGCTGGCCTCCACCGACGGCTGCTGGGAGCGGCGGAGGAGCTCCGCCGGCGTGGTCGTGCCGTCCGCGGAGGCGAAGGAGAGCTGGGCGGGGAGCGACGCCGGCGACCCGTCGGGCAGGGCGACCGGGTCGGCCAGGGACTCCTCCAGGCGGGCGGCGAGGTGCCGGACGCTGCGGTCCACCGACAGGTCCTCGCAGACGACGACGAAGGCCGACGGGCCGACGCGGGCGATCAGGTCCGAATCGCGGGCGACGTCCTGCAGGCGATCAGCCACGGCCCGCACCGCCGCGTCGGCGACGTCGTCGCCGCGCGACGCGTCGAGGTCGGCGACCCCCTCGAGGTCCACGAAGATCACGCCGATCCGGGTGCCGCGCCGGTCGGCGCGGTTGAGGGACGCGGGCAGGAGCTCATCGAGGGCCAACCGGTTCAACAGCCCGGTCGCCGGGTCGTAGAGGGCGCGGTGCACGAGGGCCGGCTCCGCCCGCTTGCGGGCGACCGCCCCCCTGATCGTGCGGCGCACGGCGACCGGGTCCAGGTGTCCCCGGACCAGGTGGCCGTCCGCCCCGGCGGCCAGGGCCGCCACGGTCGCCGCGTCGTCCGCCGGATCACCGACCACGACGACGGCGAGCCGGGCGTCGGCGCGGTGCACGGCCTCGACCAGGTCGGCGGGGGACGCGTCGATCGCGTCGAGGTCGACGACGACGCAGTCGTGCCGCTGCTGGGCGACCGCGGCGAGCGCCGCTGGGAGGTCGCCGACCGGCGCGACGGTGATGCCGTCGTCGTCGCCGGTGAGCTGCGCGGCGTGGCGGGCGTCGATCCCGACGGCGAGCACGCTGGTGGGTGGTCGGGTCACGGCTGACCACCGCCCTGGACGCGGCTGCGCGGGAACCGCATGGCGATCCGGAGCCCCCCGTCGGCGGTGGTCGACAGCCAGGTCGAGCCGTCGTGCTCGATGACCGTCGACGCGACCGCCCGGAGCCCGTGGCCGTGGCCGCCGGTGGGCTGCAGCGCGTCCGGGTCGAGCGGCGCCCCCCGGGCGACGAGGTCGGCGTCGACGCGGGTGCCGTTGTCCTCCACCACGACGTCCCACGAGCCGTCCTCGTGGGACTCCCCCACGATCCGGATGCGCAGCGGGCGGACGTCGACGTGGTGGATGGCGTTCGCGATCAGGTTGGTGAAGACCCGGCGGAGGGTCGCGCGGTGCCCCACCACGGTGGGGAGGTGCAGCACGGTGACGTCGGCGTCGGCCTGCTCGAGCTCGTTGGTCAGGAGCTCGACGGCCCAGCGGGCGGTGGCGGTCAGGTCCACCGGCACGTCACCGCTGACCGACTCGGCGTCGACCAACAGGTCGCTGGTCATCGTCGTCAGCCGCCGGGTGGCGGCGGTGATCCGGTCGGCGAACGCGGCGACGCGGGACTCCGGCGCGCCCCTGCCCTGCTCCTCGACCTTGATCAGCTCGGCGAACCCGCGGATGGTCGCGAGCGGGGTGCGGATGTCGTGGGCCACGGCGCGCGCGTACTGGCTGAGCCGCAGTTGGGCGCGGGTCAGCGCGATCGCGTGCTCGTGGCGCTCGCGGGCGTAGCGCAGCGAGCGGTCGAGGGCCGCCGCATCGACGTCGTCCTTCGACAGGAAGTCCTGCGCGCCGTGGCGCAGGGCGTCGGCGCCGAAGTCGGTCTCGCGGTGCCCGGTCAGGACCACGACCGGCACGTTGTGGGCCTCCCGGAGGCGGCGCAGCCCCTCGAGCCGGTCGGTGTCGGGCAGCCCGAGGTCGAGCAGCACCGCGTGGACCTCGGTGTGCCCGAGGATCGCGAGCCCCGCGGACAACGTCGTCGCGTGCAGCACCACCCACCCGTCCACCAGTGCGAGGTGGCTGTGGATCAGGACCGCGTCGCTCGGCGAGTCCTCGATCAGCAGCACCGTCGAGGCCGGGGTGGTGGCCGTCATCGACGGGAGTCTAGTCGGCGCCGGCGGTGCCCCCGGCCACGGGCAGGCGGGGGAAGGAGAGGTCCGGGGAGGGTGCCGTCGTCGCCAGGTCGGCGAGGAACCGGCGACCGTCTGCCGCCGCCCGATCGACGTCGATGCCGTGCCGGGCGGGTCCGAACGGCTCGAGGGCGTCGATGCCGCGCTGCAGCAGCGTCGTGGCGCCCGCGGCGTTCCCCCGCTGGGTGTGGGTGTAGCCGACGGCGAGCTGGGCCAGCCCCTTGAAGAACGGGCGGTCGGCGTCCTCGGTGACCGGCCCCTTCCAGGCCCACTCGAAGAACTCGTGGGCCTCGAAGAACCGCTCGGCGTCGAAGAGCTCCCGGGCGGTCCGGACGGCCTGGTCGACGCTGGTGCAGACCACCTCCGGATCGACGCGGTCGGGCATCTCGTCGACGGCGTCCCGGGGCAGCGGTGCTCCGAAGCGGTCGCGGGGCCGGGCGTTCTCGGGGCGGCCCTCTGCGTTGCGGTCGCGGTCGTGGATCGTGACGTCGGCATCCATGGTGTGGACATACCTACCCGTCCGCGCACGACGACGACCACTTGTCCGGGCGAACGCCCGTTCGGTATCGTCGAACGCGTGTTCCAGCCGACGCTCTCCGACCTGGGTCAGCCCCTGGCCGACACCACGTTCGTCGTCGTCGACCTCGAGACGACCGGCGGGTCGCCCGAACGCGACCGCATCACCGAGATCGGCGCGGTGAAGATCCTCGGCGGCGAGCTGCAGGGCGAGCTCGCGTCGCTCGTCGACCCGGGCCGTGCGGTCCCGACCGAGATCACCGTGCTGACGGGCATCAGCGACCGCATGGTGGAGGGTCGACCGCCGGTCTCCGCCGTCCTGCCGTCGTTCCTCGAGTTCGCGCGAGGCGCGGCGCTGGTCGCCCACAACGCCCGCTTCGACGTCGGCTTCCTCAACGCCGAGCTGTCCCGACTGGGCTACCCGCGCTTGGACCACCCCGTGGTCTGCACCGCCCAGCTCGCCCGGCGGCTGGTCGACGACGAGGTCCGCAACCGCCGGCTCGGCACCCTGGCCCGCCACTTCCGCTCCGGCACCGTCCCGGTCCACCGGGCCCTGGCGGACGCCCGCGCCACCGTCGACGTGTTCCACGGCCTGCTCGAGCGCGCCGGCACGTTCGGCGTCGTCACGCTCGAGGACCTGATCGCCTTCAGCCGGGTCCGGAACATGCCGGTGTTCACCTCCCGGCGCCAGATGGCGGACGACCTGCCGAGCACCCCGGGCGTGTACCGGTTCACGTCGGCGTCCGGCGAGGTGCTGTACGTCGGCAAGGCCACCGACCTCCGCGCGCGGGTGCGCCAGTACTTCGGCACCGACACCCGGCGGCGCGTCCGACAGCTGGTGGAGGAGTCCGCCCGCGTGGACCACACCACCACGCCGACCGCGGTCGAGGCGGAGATCATCGAGGCCCGCGAGATCCGCGCCGCCCGGCCCCGGTTCAACCGTCGCGGCAAGCGGGTCGCCACGCCGGTGTGGCTGGCCCTGACGACGGACGCGTACCCGCGGCTCTCGGTCGTCCGCACCGCACCTCGCGGCGACCGGGTGGCCCTCGGGCCCCTCCCCTCCCGCCAGGTCGCCGACGACATCGCCGACGCCGTCTGCGACGCGCTGCCCATCCGGCGCTGCACCACGCGGATGGCGGCGGACACGCGCTTCGGCGCCTGCGCGCTCGCGGAGATGGGGCGTTGCCTCGCTCCCTGCGTCGGCGGCGTCGACCCCGACGGCTACGCGGTGACCGCCGACGCGGTGGCGGCGGTCCTCGGCGGCGACGTGACCCCGGCGCTCGAGGCGCTGCGACGCCGCATGGCCGCGCGGGCGGCCGATGGCCGCTTCGAGGAGGCCGCGCAGGCCCGCGACCGCCTCGACGTGCTCACGGGCTGGGTGACGCGCAGCCGGCGGGACCTCGCGCTGCGGACGGCGGGGACCGTCGCGGCGTCGCGCCCGGTCGTCGGGGGGCGGCGGGAGGTGCTGGTCCAGCGGGCCGGCTGGCTCCTCGGCACCGCGGTCACCGACCCCGGCGACGTCGGGGCCGCGGTGGCGGACCTGGCAGCGCGCCCGTCACCGGAGGGCACCGCCCCGCCGGACGAGCTCGCGATCCTCCAGCGCTGGCTGGCGGGGGCCGCGGTGCGGGTCGAGCAGGCCGACGAGGGGCTGGCCTGGCCCGTCGCCGGCGGCGCCGACCTCGAGCGCACCCGCCGGCAGCTCACGGCCGCGAAGGCGCGCACCGGACGGCCAGCTCCCCACCTGGCCGCCAAGCGGCTCGTGCGGGGGTGACGTCGCCCCATCGCACGATCGGGGCCTGCCTCGCCTCACGGCGAGGTGCGGCGCGATCCTCGCCCGGGGCCGGCGGGGCTCAGTACTCCTGGGCCGGCGCGTCGGGGTCGGACACCGAGCCGAGGACGTGCTCCATCTTCTCGGCGAAGTGGCACGCCGACGGGTGGCCGTGGCCGAACCGGTCGAGCAGGTCCGGCTCCTCCTCGGCGCACTTCTCCTCCGCCTTCCAGCAGCGGGTCCGGAAGTTGCAGCCGCTGGGCGGGTTGGCGGGGTTGGGCACGTCGCCCTGCAGGACGATCCGCTCGCGCTTCTCGCTGACGTTCGGGTCCGGCACCGGGACGGCGCTGAGGAGCGCCTGGGTGTAGGGGTGCGTCGGCTCCTCGTAGATCTGGAACTCGTCGCCGATCTCGACGATCTTGCCGAGGTACATCACCGCGACGCGGTCGCAGATGTGGCGGACCACCGACAGGTCGTGGGCGATGAAGATGTAGGACAGGCCGAACTCGTCCTGGATGTCCTCGAGCAGGTTGACGACCTGGGCCTGGACCGACACGTCGAGGGCGCTGACCGGCTCGTCGAGGATGATCACGTCCGGGTTCAGCGCGAGGGCCCGCGCGACGCCGATGCGCTGGCGCTGCCCGCCGGAGAACTGGTGCGGGTACCGGTTCTCGTAGTCGGGGTTCAGCCCGACGCGGTCGAGCAGCTCGCGGACCTTCTTCCGCTTGCCCTTGGTGTCCTTCGCCCCCTCCACCTTGTGGATCTCGTAGGCCTCGCCGACGATGTCGCCGACGGTCATGCGGGGGTTCAGGGACGCGTAGGGGTCCTGGAAGATGATCTGCATGCGGCGGCGGAGGCGGCGCAGCTCGGTCTTCGACAGCTCGAAGATGTTCTGGTCCTCGAACCAGGCCTCGCCGGCGGTCGGTTCCTCCAGCCGCAGCAGGGTCCGGGACAGCGTCGACTTGCCGCACCCGGACTCCCCCACCAGGCCGAGGGTCTCACCGCGCCGCAGCTCGAAGTTGACCCCGTCGACGGCGCGGACGTGGCCGATGGTCTTCTTGAAGACGATGCCCTGGCGGATCGGGTAGTGCTTCACCACGTCGACCGCCCGGATGACGGTGTCGGTCGCCGCCGCCGGGGGCTGGGTCATCGGTTGCGCGCTCACGTCTGGTACAGCTCCTCGGCGTAGTGGCAGGCGCTGAACCGGCCGGGGGCCAGCTCGCGGAAGGCGGGCATCTCCACGTCGCAGTGGCCCTGCCGGAACATCGGGCAGCGCGGGTGGAACGGGCACGCCGGCGGGATGTGCGCGAGGTCCGGCGGCTGCCCGACGATGGGGTCGAGCCGCTGGCCGGACCGGTCCGCGCGCGGGATGGAGTTCATCAACCCGGCCGTGTACGGGTGCAGCGGCTGGGCGTACAGCTCCTTCGCCGTGGCCTTCTCGACCTCCCTGCCGGCGTACATCACCACCACCCGGTCGGCGACGTCGGCGACGACGCCGAGGTCGTGGGTGATGAGGATGAGCCCCATCTTGTAGCGCTCCTGCAGCTCGGCGAGCAGCCCCATGACCTGGGCCTGGACCGTCACGTCGAGCGCGGTCGTGGGCTCGTCGGCGATCAGCACGTCGGGGTCGAGCGCCAGGGACATGGCGATCATCACGCGCTGGCGCATGCCGCCGGAGAACTCGTGGGGGTAGGCGTCGAAGCGGTCGCGAGCCGTGGGGATGCCGACGAGGTCGAGCAGCTCGATCGTCCGCTCCCGCGCCTCCTTCTTCTTCATGCCCTGGTGGACCTTGAACATCTCCGAGATCTGCCAGCCCACCGTGTACACGGGGTTCAGGGCCGTCAGGGCGTCCTGGAAGATCATCGCGATGCGGTTGCCGCGGATGGCCCGCCGTTCCCGCTCGGGGAGGGTCAGCAGGTCCACGCCGCGGAACTTGACCGTGCCGTTGGTGACGAACCCGGGCGGGCTGTCGAGGATGCCCATCACGGCCTGCGCGCTGACGGACTTCCCCGACCCGGACTCGCCGAGGATCGCGACGGTCTCACCCGCGTTCAGCTCGTAGGACAGCTCGTTGACGGCGTTCACGACACCGCGGTCGGTGCGGAACTCGACGCTCAGCTTGTCGACGGCGAGGAGGGGCGCGGTGGGGTCGACGGGACGCCCGCCGATCTCTGACCCCTCCCACTTGCTCGCGTCGGTGAAGCGGTCGGATGTGGTGGTGCTCATGGGTCAGCGGAGCCTCGGGTCGAGTGCGTCGCGGAGCGCGTCGCCCATCAGGATGAAGCTGAAGACGGTCAGGGAGATGAAGATGCCCGGGAACAGCAGCAGGTGCGGGGCCTGCAGCAGGCGGCTCTGGGCTTCGGACACCATCAGCCCCCAGGAGATCGCCGGCAGCTGCAGCCCGACGCCGAGGAACGACAGGGTCGCCTCCGCCGAGATGATCACGCCGATGAAGATCGTCGCGTAGACGATCACCGGGGCGAGGGAGTTCGGGAGGATGTGCCGGGTGATGATGCGGATGTCGCCTGAGCCGAGCGCCCGGGCGGCGAGGACGTACTCGCGCTCCTTCTCGCTGATCACCTGGGACCTGACGATGCGCATCATCGTCGGCCAGCCGAACGCGATCAGCACCCCGGCGACCTCGGGGATCCCGCGGTTCGGGAGGATGTTGAGGAACGCGATGCCCGCGAGCGTCACCGGGATCGCGAAGAAGATGTCGGTGATGCGCGACGTCACCGCGTCGAAGCCCTTGCCGAGGTACCCGGCGAGGGACCCGAGGGCCAGCGCGATCACGATCGCGCCGACGGTCACCGACACGCCGATCGCGATCGAGTTCCGCGCGCCGTAGATGATGCGGGTGACCTGGTCGCGGCCCTGGACGTCGAAGCCGAAGGGGTGCTCGGAGCTGGGCGACTCGGCGCTGCGGCCGAGCTCGGCGTACTCGGGGTCCTGCCAGCACGCCTCGCCGGTGGTCCGGCTGGTGCCGGCGCAGTCCTCGCCGCCGATCCAGAAGGTGAACGCCTGGGGGATGATCGCCATCAGGACGAAGATGGCGATCAGGATCGCCGAGGCGATGAAGATCGGGTCGCGGCGCAGCTGGCGCCACGCATCGCCCCACAGGCTGGAGCGGTCGCCCACCTCCGTCGCCTCGGGCAGCGGCTGGGCGGTGATCGCCTCGCCCGGCTTGGTGGGGTGCTGGTCGATGAGCGCGCTCGCGTGCTCGGCGTCGCCGGCCTGGGTCGTGGGGCCCGCGCCCTCGGAGTCCTCTCGACGGGTCTCACTCATAGCGGATCCTCGGGTCCAGGTAGGCGTAGGCGATGTCGACCAGGAGGTTCGCGACCACGTAGATGATCACCAGCGCGGTGATGATGCCGACCACGACGGTGCCCTCCTGCTGGATCACGCCGTCGTAGGCCGTCCGCCCGATGCCCGGGAAGTTGAAGATGGTCTCGGTCACGATGGCGCCGCCGAGCAGCGTCCCGAAGTCGATGCCGAGGTACGTCACGACCGGGATCAGGCTGTTCCGCAACGTGTGGCGGATCGTCACCCGACCGTTCGGCAACCCCTTGGCGCGGGCCGTCCGCACGAAGTCGGCGCGCTTGTTCTCGATCAGCTGGGTCCGCGTCAACCGGGCGACGTAGGCCAGGCTGAGGGAGCCGAGGACGATCGCGGGCAGCAGGTAGGTGAACCACCCGTCGGCCGGTGAGTACGAGATCGGGAACCAGCCGAGCTGCACGCCCAGCACGAGTTGGGCGACGTAGCCGATCACGAAGATCGGGATCGAGATCACCGTGATCGTCGACACCCGCACGAGGTTGTCGATGAAGGACCCCTTGCGGAGCCCGGCGAGCACCCCCGCGATGATGCCGAGGACGATCTCGAAGAGGAACGCCCCCACCGCCAGGCGGAGGGTCAGGGGGAACGCCTGGGCCATGATGTCGCTGACCGGCCGACCTCGGAAGTTCGTCCCGAAGTTCCCCTGCAGGATCCCGTTGTAGCTCTCGGTGTCGTCGTCCTGCATGAACCCCATGTACTTCGCGTACTGGACGAAGAAGGGGTCGTCGAGGTCGTACTGGTCCCGCAGTTCAGCCTGGACGTTCTCCGGGAGCGGCCGCTCCCCCGCGAGCGCCCGGATCGGGTCGCCCGGGATCAGGAACACCAGCGTGAAGATCAGGAGCGTGGCCCCGAAGAAGACCGGGATGAACTGCAGCAGGCGCCGGATGATGTATCGCCCCACGGATCACCTCCTCGTGATCGGTACCGCGACAGCGGGGTGGGGTCCCAGACTAAGGGACCCCACCCCGGTCGTGGAGCGATGTGCTAGCTGGAGACGCTCACGTCAGCCAGACCGATGTGCGTGAACGCATCGATGGTGACGTTGTCGACGTTCTCCGAGTGCGCGCCCTGCACGAGGCCGAACCACATCGGGATGATGGGCATGTCCTCGATGATGAGGTCCTCGGCCTGGTTCCAGAGCTCGATGGCCTCCTCGGTGGACTCAGCGGCCAGACCCTCCTGGATCAGGCTGTCGACCTCGGGGTTCGAGTAGCCGGTGTTGTTGGAGGAACCGCCGGTCCCGTGGATCGGGGCCAGGTAGTTGACGGGCAGCGGGAAGTCCATGACCCAGCCGAGGCGGAACGGACCGGTGATCTCCTGGTTGTCCAGGCGACCCAGGTAGTCCGCGAACTGCAGGGACTCGAACTGGATGTCCTCGATGCCGAGGTTCTGGCGCAGCTGGTTCGCCACCGCCTCCATCCACTCCTCGTGGCCGGCGCCGGAGTTGAACCACAGCGTCAGGGTGCCGTCGTAGCCGCCGGCCTCCTCGAACAGCTGGGCCGCGGCCTCCGGGTCGTAGGTGCAGGCCTCGGCGCAGGCGCCCTCGCGGTAGCCGTCGACCACGGGGGTGACCATGGCGTCGGCCGGGGTGAAGGTGTCGTTGAAGATCGCCGAGATGATCGCCGGGCGGTCGATCGCCATCGAGAAGGCCTTGCGCAGGTCCGGGTTCTCGAACGCCGGGTCGTAGGTCGGGAAGCCGATGTAGGTGAACGACGAGGACGGGCGCTCGATGAAGCGGTCACCGAACTGGTCCGCGACCGAGCCGAGCTGCTCCGGCGGGACGGAGTCCATGATGTCGAGGTTGCCGGCCAGCAGGTCGTTGTAGGCCGTGTTGATCTCGGCGTAGATCTGGAACTCCACGCCACCGTTCTGGGCCGGCTCGCCGCCGTAGTCCTCGAAGCGGGTGGTGCTGATCGCGACGTCGTGCTCCCACGGGCCGTTCAGCATGTACGGGCCGTTGCCGATGGGCTGCTCGTTGAAGGACTCGGGGTCCTCGAGGAGCGACGGGTGGGCCGGGTAGAAGGCGGTGTAGCCGAGGACGGTCGGGAAGCCGGAGAACGGCGCGCCGAGGGTGACCTCGAGGGTCGTGTCGTCGACCACGTTCAGGCCGCTCATCTCCTCAGCCGCGGGCTCGGAGACGATGTTGCCCTCGTCGTCGGTCTCGCCCTGCAGGTCCTCGAAGCCCTCGATGTTGAGGACGTCGGGGCCGAAGAAGTAGCTGTTGCCCTGGGCGTTGGTGGACAGGGCGCCGAAGTTCCAGGCGTCCGCGAAGGACTGCGCGGTGACGGGCTCGCCGTCGTGGAAGGTCCAGCCCTCCTTCAGCGTGATCGTCCAGACCTGGTTGTCGTCGGAGGTGATGTCCGCGGCCATCGCGCGGGGGGAGTCCTCACCCCACTGGGCCTCGTTGGTCTCGGAGTCGTAGGTCACCAGCGGCGAGTAGATCGCGTGGAGGACCTCGGAGCCGCAGGTCTCGTTGGTGTTCTGCGGGATCAGGGACTCGGGCTCGCAGATGTAGACGCTGAGGGTGCCCTCGCCACCGCCGGTCGAGGCGGCCTCTTCCTCGGTGCCCTCCGGCGCGGCCTCCTCCTCGTCGGTGGGCTCGTCGGCGGCCTCCTCGTCCTCGGCGGCGCCCGCGTCCTCCTCGGTCGCGTCGACCTCCGTGTCGTCACCCTCCTCCCCACCTGAGCACGCTGCGGCGAAGAGCATCAGCGCGGCCATGAGGGCCAGCAGCTGGAGCAGACGTCTGTTCATTCCGTGTTCTCTCCCTTGAGTTCGACGGGTCCTGCGGGCTGGGAAGGCCCCCTCCTACAGCGATCGTTGGTGTAGAAGTACGGGGAAGACTAGCGCCGGATGGCTATGAGGTGAATCCTTTGTGCGCACACCGCGCGGTCGCAGGGGGTGATCGCCTGGTTGCGGACGGACCATCTGTCCACGGCACGGGGGGATATGGTGCCGGTGTGATCACCTCCATCGTCCTGCTGCACGTCGATGTGGCGCGGATCCCCGAAACCGCGACCACGTTGGCCAACATCGACCGTGTGACGGAGGTCTACTCCGTGACCGGTGACTGGGAGCTCGTCGCCATGGTCCGCGTCCGGACCCACGACGAGATCGCCGACGTCGTCACCAACGAGATCGCGAAGGTCGAGGGCGTGACCGGCACCCACACGATGATCGCCTTCCGCGCCTACGCGTCGGAGGACCTCGAGCGGCTGTGGGGGGTGGGCTTCGAGGACGCGGAGGGGTTGTAGGGGCGGCGGGGCGGCGGGGCGGCGGCGCCGGGGGGCGGCGGGCGGCGGCGGGCGGCGGCGAAGTTCGGCGCGATCGGGGTCTTCTTCGCCTGACGGCGAAGTTCGGCGCGATCCTGGAAGCAGGGCGGCGCCGGGCGTCGGCGAGGTTGGGCGCGATCGGGGCCTCCTTCGCCTGACGGCGAAGTTCGGCGCGATCGTTGGGCGGACGCGCCGGGACGTCCGCTGTGGATAACTGAACCGTCTCCGTCGGCGCGTGCGGTGTGCTGTGCGCCATGCACCACCTGCACGGCGTCGTCACCGCCCTCGAGCTCCATCGCAACGGCATCACGAAGGACGTGCTGCCGAACCGCCCTGAGTACGAGGGCGTGGGCAAGGGGACCTACGCCCTACCCGGAGCCCGGCGCGACTTCTGGTTCCAGTCCGCGGTCGCGCTCACCATCGCAGGTGACGATGCGATGCTGACCGGTGAGGCAGCCCTGTACGCGCTCGGGGTCCTGCCCAGGCCCCCTGGTCACATCGAGGTGGCTGTCCCGGAGGGCAAGGGGAGCCGCAAGGAGCGGGACTTCGAGGTGCGTCGATCGAGCCACATGCCCGAGCACGCCGTGGTGCGACACCGGATCCGGTGCGTCCCCGTCGACTACGCCCTCTGCGACTACAGCTACAAGAACCCCGACGGCGCGGTGGCCCACGCAATCAGCCGCGCCCTGGCCGGCCGGCTCACGACCCTCGCGGCGATCACGGCCACAGCGGATGAGCGGGGCAAGTTCCCCGGGTCTGCGCGCCTGCGCCGGGTCCTGGCGGACTTCGGCGGCAACGCCTCGCACTCGAAGCGAGAACGCAACCTCCGGCGTGCGCTCCGACAGCTGGACGTCCCCATCCACCCCGAGCCGTACCCCATCCGCGACCGGACCGGGCGCATCATCGCCCAGGCGGACATCGCGATCCTCGAGGTCAAGTTGGACGTCGA
Source organism: Euzebya sp. (assembly GCF_964222135.1). Classification (NCBI taxonomy): domain Bacteria; kingdom Bacillati; phylum Actinomycetota; class Nitriliruptoria; order Euzebyales; family Euzebyaceae; genus Euzebya; species Euzebya sp. The sequence continues at coordinate 17,803 of NZ_CAXQBR010000013.1, read as the reverse complement.
GGTGGACGGTCCCCACCACCTCGATCCCGACCAGCAGGCCAAGGACCGCAGGCGTGACCGCGCCGTCAAGCCCGAGGAGTGGTCGACGGTGCGCTACCTCATCTACGACATCGACGAGGACGTCCAGGCCGTCGCCCGGGAGATCGCGGACATGTACCACGCGATGCTGGCGGCGCTGCGACGCAAGGGGGCGTGACCCCGTTCCCAGGATCGCGCCGAACTTCGCCGTCAGGCGAAGGAGGCCCCGATCGCGCCCAACCTCGGCGTCACCCGGCGCCCGCCGCCCCGGACCGCAGCCAGGATCGCGCCGAACTGCGCCGTCAGGCGAAGGAGGCCCCGATCGCGCCCAACCTCGGCGCCACCCGTCACCCGTCGCCCTTCGCCCCGGACCGCAGCGACGACCTCAGCCCAGCGACTTGCTCAGCGCGACCCAGTCGTCGCGGACCGCCAGCGCCCGGCCGGAGTCGAGGGACTCCGCCGCCGCCGCGAGCGCCTCGTCCCAGCCATCGGCCACGTCCGCCGCCCGGAGCGCCGCCGCCGCGCCCAGCACGACGATGTCCCGCGGTGGGCCCTCGACCCCTCGCAGCACGTCCTCGGCGATGCGCATGTTCTCCTCGAGCCCGCCGCCGCGCAGCGAGTCCACCGTCGCGCTGGCCACCCCGTGCGCGGCCGGGTCGAACTCGCTGCGGCGCACCTCGCCGTCACGGACCTCCCAGACCGTCGACGGTCCGGTGGTGGTCAGCTCGTCCAGCCCGTCGGATCCGTGGAAGACCAGCGCGTGGCGGGTGCCGAGGCGGGCCAGGACGTCGGCCATCTTCTCGGCCACCGCCAGGTCGGACACGCCGATCGTCTGGTGCTGCGCCCCGGCCGGGTTGGTCAGCGGCCCGAGGAAGTTGAAGACCGTCGGCACGCCGAGCTCCCGCCGGGCCGGGATCACGTGACGCATGGACGGGTGGTAGCGCGGCGCGAAGCAGAACCCGATCCCGACCTCGGTGATGCAGCGCGCCACCGCGTCCGGCGGCAGGTCGATGACGACCCCCCACCCCTCGAGCAGGTCCGCCGACCCGCACCGCCCGCTCGCGGCCCGGTTGCCGTGCTTGGCCACCGACGCACCCGCGCCCGCGGCCACGAGCGCCGCGACGGTCGAGACGTTGAACGTCCCCGCCCGGTCCCCTCCCGTCCCGCAGGTGTCGACCACGGGCCCGCCGACCTCGACCGGCAGCGCGAAGCGGCGCATGGAGCGCACGAGCCCGGCGATCTCCTCCGCCGTCTCGCCCTTCATCCGCAGGGCCATCAGCAGCCCCGCCACCTGCGCCGTGGTCGCGTCCCCCCGCATGATGAGGGCCATGACCGACGAGGTGGTCGCGTCGTCGAGGTCCTCTCCGCGCAGCAGCGTCGCGAGGACCTCCGGCAGGTGGACCTCCACCGCCTAGTCGCCCATCGGGGTGACGCCGAGCCCCGGTTCGGCCTCCGACCCCGTCCGCCCGGCGGGCAACTCGGCCGCGCCGCCCTCGTCGGGGCGTCCAGCGGCGCCGGTCCGTGCCGCGACCGCGGCCGAGGGACCGGGGTCGAGCAGGCTCGGCTTGGGCTCGCCGCCGATGCCGGGCAGCGCCGGGACGGGCTCGCCCGCGACGACGGCCTCGAGCGCCTCTCGCAGGTCGAACGGGTCGGCCGGCTTCAGCACGTAGGCGTCCGCCTGGGCCCAGTTCGCGAGCCAGGAGTCCTGCGGCCGGGCGATCAGCAGGACGACCGGCGGCATCTCGCGTCCCATCTGCCAGCGGGCCTTGACCTCGCGGCACAGGAACAGCCCGCCGGCAGGGTGGGTGTCGTTGTCCGCGACGACGACGTCGTAGGCCTCCCCCTCGTCGAGCAGCGCCAAGGCGCGCTTGGGCATGGAGACGTGGAACACCGACGAGTCGTCCCACCCCTCCACCGCGGTCGTGACCTGGGCGGCGACGGACGAGTGGTCGGCGACGAGGAGGATCTTCATGGGGGCCCGATCATGCCACGGCGTACCGCGTCCCGAGCACCGCCGGTCAGCTCACCTGCCAGGTCTCGTTGCCCGCCAGCAGGGTGGCGAGGTCACCGGCGCCGCGCCGCTCCACGGCGGCGTCGACCTGGGCCTGGACCTGCTCGTCGTAGACCGGGCGCTCGACCTGGCGGAAGACGCCGATCGGCGTCGGCGCCTTCGGCGAGTGCGCGATGCGGCTGAGCATGAACGCGAAGGAGGGGTCCTCGCGGTGCGCGTCGTGGACGAGGATGTTCTCCTCCCCCACGTCGGCGACGTCGACGATCTCCGGACGGGCGTGCGGCGACATCGCGATCCCCCGCTCGAGGTCGGGGCCGAAGCGGATCGGCTGGCCGTGCTCGAGGCGGATCTGGTTGGCCTCCGGGTCGTCCTTCAGCGCGTCGAACGCCCCGTCGTTGAAGATGTTGCAGTTCTGGTAGACCTCGATGAACGAGGTGCCCCGGTGGGCGGCCGCCGCCTCGATCATGTCGCGCAGGTGGTCGCGCTCGGTGTCGATGGAGCGGGCCACGAACGACGCCTCGGCCCCCAGCGCGACCGACACGGGGTTGAAGGGGTGGTCGAGGGACCCGAACGGGGTGGACTTGGTGATCTTCCCGGTCTCCGACGTCGGGGAGTACTGGCCCTTGGTCAGCCCGTAGATCTGGTTGTTGAAGAGGATGATCGTCATGTCCACGTTGCGGCGCAGGGCGTGGATCAGGTGGTTGCCGCCGATCGACAGCCCGTCGCCGTCGCCGGTGATGACGAAGACCTTCAGCTGCGGGTTGGCCACCGCGACGCCCGTCGCGATCGCCGGCGCGCGCCCGTGGATGGAGTGGAAGCCGTAGGTGTTCATGTAGTACGGGAACCGGCTGGAGCAGCCGATCCCGGACACGAACACGATGTCCTCGCGACGGGCGCCGAGGTCCGGCATGGTCGCCTGGACGTTGGCGAGGATCGAGTAGTCCCCGCAGCCCGGGCACCACCGCACCTCCTGGTCGGAGGTGAAGTCCTTCTTCTTGTACTGGGGGAGCTCTGCAGTCGTCATCGTCCCGACACCTCGTCGACGTGGGCGGTCAGCTCGTCAGCCAGCTCCTGGGTGGTGAACGGCAGGCCGCGCACGCGGTTGTAGCCGCGCGCGTCGACCAGGAACCGGTCGCGCAGCAGCACCGACAGCTGGCCGGTGTTCATCTCGGGGACGACCACCCGCTGGTAGCGCCCCATCACCTCCGCGGTGTTGGCGGGGAACGGGTTGAGGTGGCGGAAGTGCACCCGCGCGACCTTCCCGCCCGCCGCGCGGACCTTCCGGACCGCCTGGCGGATCGGCCCGTAGGTCGACCCCCACCCGGCCACCAGCACGTCGGCGTCGGCGTCGCCATCGACGGCGAGCTCCGGTATGTCCGTCGCGATCCCGTCCACCTTCTGCTTGCGCAGCATCGTCATGTGGTGGTGGTTGTCGGGGTCGTAGGAGATGTTGCCGGTCCCGTCGGCCTTCTCGAGCCCGCCGATGCGGTGCTCGAGGCCCGGCGTGCCGGGGATCGCCCACGGCCTGGCCAAGGTGGCCGGGTCGCGGAGGAACGGCATGAACTCACCGTCGGCGTTCGGCCCGGTGGCGAAGGCGACCAGGTCGCGGAGGTCGGGGAGGGACTCGACGTCGGGGACCCGCCAGGGCTCGGCCCCGTTGGCCAGGTAGCCGTCGGACAGCAGGATCACCGGCGTGCGGTACTTGAGGGCGATGCGCGCCGCTTCGATCGCCGCGAAGAAGCAGTCGCCGGGGGTGGCGGCGGCGACGATCGGGACCGAGGAGTCCCCGTTGCGGCCGTACATGGCCTGCAGCAGGTCGGACTGCTCGGTCTTCGTCGGCAGCCCCGTCGACGGACCGCCGCGCTGGATGTTGATGACGATGAGCGGCAGCTCGACGGAGAGGGCCAGCCCGATCGCCTCGGTCTTCAGCGCGATGCCCGGACCGGACGTCACCGTCGCCGCGAGCGACCCGGCGAACGCCGCGCCGAGGGACGCGCCGATGCCGGCGATCTCGTCCTCGGCCTGCACCGTCTTGACGCCGAAGTGCTTGTGCCGGCTGAGCTCGTGCAGCACGTCAGACGCCGGGGTGATCGGGTACCCGCCCAGGAAGAACGGCAGCCCGGCCTGGTGCCCGGCGGCGACCAGGCCGTACGCCAGCGCGGTGTTGCCGGTGATCTGGCGGTACGTCCCCGGCGGCAGCTTGGCCGGCGGGATCTCGTAGCGGTGGCTGAAGATCTCGGTCGTCTCGCCGAACGCCCAACCGGCCCGGAACGCCGCGATGTTCGCCTCGGCGACGTCCGGGGACTTCGCGAACTTGGCGCGGAGCCAGTCCTCGGTGCCCTTCGTCGGCCGGCTGAACATGAAGCTCATCAGGCCGAGGGCGAACATGTTCTTCGAGCGCTGCTTCTCCTTCGAGGCGAGGTCGAAGTCCTCCAGCGCGCCAACGGTCATCGTCGTGATGGGCACCTGGAAGACGCGGTAGCCCTCGAGGGAGCCGTCCTCGAGCGGGTTCTCGTCGTAGTCCGCCTTCTTCAGGTTCCCGCGGGTGAACGCGTCGGTGTTGACGATGAGCGTGCCGCCGCGGACCAGGTCGTCGAGGTTGGTCTTCAGCGCGGCCGGGTTCATCGCCACCAGCACGTCCGGGGCGTCGCCCGGCGTCAGGATGTCGTGGTCGGCGAAGTGCAGCTGGAACCCCGACACGCCGGGCAGCGACCCGGCGGGGGCCCGGATCTCCGCGGGGAAGTCCGGCAGCGTCGCGAGGTCGTTGTACGCCTCCGCCGTGGCCGACGTGAACCGCGAGCCGGTCAGCTGCATGCCGTCGCCGGAGTCGCCCGCGAACCGGATGGTGACCGTGTCGAGCCGCTCGACGGTCTTCCCGCCGGACTGGTGCGGGACGGTCGTGGTGGTGTCTGACACCGTTGTGGCCCTCCTGGGGCGGCGGCCTGGTCGACCCTCTCGGCGTGCCCCTCTCTGGGAGGCTGCAGACGCCCCGTTGGCATGGTAGTGCCCACCACCCCGCCGTTCATGGAAGTGGATCCCCCGTGTACTTGGATGTCGCATCAGCCGCCCCCTGGCACCCACGCGCCCTCGCCGCCCACGCCCAGGTGGCCGAGGCCCTGCCCGGCGACCCGACGCGCCTGCACTCGAACGGACGGGCGGCGAGCGACCTGCTCGAGCGTGCCCGCGGTGCGGTCGCCGAGGAGCTCGGCGGACGACCCGACGGGGTGGTGTTCACCGGGTCGGGCACCGAGGCGATCCACCTGGCCGTGCGGGGCACCGCCGCGGCCAACCGCACCCGTCCCCGTCGCATCGTCTCGACGGCCGTCGAGCACTCGGCGGTCCTCGCCGCCGCCGACGCCGCTGCGTCCCTCCACGACCACGAGCACGTCGTCGTCGGCGTCGACCTCGACGGCCGGGTCCACACCGACGAGCTGGCGTCGGTCCTGGCCGACGGCGGCGCGGCGCTCGTCAACGTGCAGCACGCCAACCACGAGGTCGGCACCATCCAGCCCCTCGACACCGTCGCCGAGCTGTGCCGCACCGCCGACGCGCTCCTCCACGTCGATGCCTGCCAGACCGCGGGGCGCCTCCCGGTGTCCCTCGCCGACCTCGGTGCGGACTACTTGACGACCAGCGCCGCGAAGTTCGGCGGCGGGCGGGGCGTCGGGGCGCTGCTCACCTCGCCCCGGGCCCGCTTCGCCGCCCAGCTGACCGGCGACGAGCGGGAGCGCCGCCGCCGCTCGGGACTGCAGGACCTGCCGGGGATCGCGGCGATGGCCGAGACGCTCGCGACCCTGCGGGCGCGCAGCGCGAACGGCGAGGCCGCCCAGCAGGCCGCAGCGACCGACGCGGTGCGCCGCCACCTCCGCCGCCGCCTCCCGGAGGCCGTCGCGGACCTGGCCGTGCACGGCCCGACCGAGGGCACCCTCCCCCACGTCCTGGCCGTCAGCGCCCTGTACGTCGAGGGGCAGGCGCTGGTGACCGCCCTCGACGCCGAGGGGTTCGAGGTGCACAGCGGGTCCTCGTGCGCGGCGACGAGCGGCGAGCCCTCCCACGTGCTGGTCGCGATGCGGGCGCTGACCCACGGCCACGTCCGGCTGAGCTTCGACGGGCGCGTCACCACCGCCGACGCGGACTCCTTCGTCGAGGTGCTCGCCCGTGTGGTGGAGGGGCTGCGGACGCGCGCCGGCATGTGACGCCCCTCCCCCGGGTCAGTCGCTGAGGTCGGCGACGACCCCGAAGTGGTCGCTCGGCCACGTCCCGTCGACCGGATCGTCCCCGAAGATCTCGACGGATTCGACCTGCCCCCTCCCGCCGTAGCTGATCGGGAAGCCGACCAGCACGTAGTCGATGCGACGGTCCGGCTCGAACGACGCGTGGGTCAACGGGTTGCGGGAGCTCCAGGTCGCCCCGTCACCGCGACCCCGGACCCGCCAGGCGTCGAGGAGGGCGAGGGGGACGCCGAGGTCGGCGTGGCCGGTCAGCATCCGCACCTCGTCGCTGATCGGCTCGGCGTTCAGGTCGCCGGTCAGGACCTGCGGGCGGACGAGGTCGTCCCGGCGCCACTCGTGCATCATCCGGGCGACGGCGCGGACCTGGGCCTGGCGGACGCCGGACTGGTGGCCGAGGAAGTTGAGGTGGGTCGTGAAGACCTGGACCGGCCCGTCGGGGTGGGCGATCTCGACCGCGAGGACGGTGCGGAACTCCTCGTAGTCGGGGTGCGGGGGCAGCGGCCGCGTCTCCTGGCGGGTGATCGGCCAGCGCGAGACGATCGCGTTGCCGAAGGTGAACCCCTCGCTGACCACCCGGTGGGCGTCGGCGTGGGCCTCGAGCCCGAGGTGCGCCGCCAGCTCCGCGGCCTGGGAGCGCTCGCCCTCCGGTTCGGTCCACACCTCCTGCAGGCACAGCACGTCGGCGTCGACCGGGGCCAGCGCCGTCGCGATGGCCTCGGACCGCACCTCGTAGTCGTCGCCGAAGCGGTGCCAGACGTTCCAGGTGGCGACCCTCACGACAGGGCCTCCGGGGTGGGCAGGGCGACGCGCTGCGGGGACGGTACCGGCTGCTCGCGCAGGGGGGGTGCCATGGGCCCGATCCTAGGTGTCGAGCCGGACCTCGCCGAGGTCGCCACGACCCCTTCCTCGGACGGGGTCCCGGCTACCCTGTCGCGCGTGGAGACCGAGACGGTGATCGACTCGCGCGGGCGACCCTGCCCGCTGCCCGTGATCGACCTCGCGAAGGCCGTCGAGCTGCTCGCGGTCGGCACCGAGGCGGTCCTGCTGGCCGACGACCCGGGTGCCGACACCGACGTGCCCGCCTGGTGTCGCATGCGCGGCCAGGAACTGGTCGAGGTCACCCGTGCGGACGGGCACACGCGCTACCGCGTGCGCCGGATCCGTTGACGGCGCACGCCGGTCGGGACGCGCCTAGTGGAAGGAGTCCCCGCAGGCGCAGGAGGACTGGGCGTTCGGGTTGTCGATGCTGAAGCCGGCGCCCTGGAGGCTGTCGACCCAGTCGATCGTCGTGCCGCGCAGGTACGGGCTGGACATCTTGTCGACGCGGACCGGAACGCCCTTGACGTCGGCGACGACGTCGTTGTCGAGCTGGCGGTCGTCGAAGTACAGCGCGTAGCGCATGCCCGCGCACCCGCCGGGCTGCACGGCGATCCGCAGGGAGATGGCGTCGGAGTCCTCCTCCCGAGACATCAGCTCGCGGACCTTGTCCGCGGCGGAGTCCGTGAGGGCGATGGGACCCTCGACGGTGGGGGCGTCGGTGGTCGGGGCTGCGGTGGTGTCGCTCATAGCACGTCGCAGTGTACCGACGGCACCACCCCCGGGCATCAGGCGGCGACGTCGGCGACGGTCGCCCCGGTGGCCCTGACCAGCTCGTCCGGGGTGAGCGGGAAGACGCTGTCGGGCGTGCCGGCGGCGGCCCACACCGTGTCGAACGCGAGCAGGTCGCGGTCGGCGAGGATGGTCAGCTCCGAGGGGTGGCCGAACGGCGCGGTGCCGCCGATCGCGTAGCCGGTCGCCGCGCGGACCTCGTCGGCGTCGGCGCGGCGCACCCCGCTCGCGCCGGCGGCGGCCGCCGCCTTGTCGTAGTCCACCCGGTTGACGCCGGAGGTGAGGACCAGCAGCGGTCCGTCGTCGCCCATCAGCACGATGCTCTTCGCGAGGGCCCCGACCTCGCAGCCGATGGCCGCGGCGGCGTCGGCGGCGGTCCGAGTCCCCTCGGGGAACCGGCTGATCGCGATGTCGAGGCCGCGCTCGGCGGCAGCCGCCACGACGCGGGCGGAGGCGGGCTTCAGGTCATCCATCGGCGCGGAGCATACGGGGCTCAGCCGGCGATCCTGCGGGCGGCCCGGCTGGCGGCGGCCACCGCGCTCTCGTACGGGCGGGTCAGCCCCTCGGGTCCGAGGTCCTCGACGACGTCGAAGCCCCGCCCCGCGTCGTCGGCGATGACCCCGGCGACGGCGACCGTGCGGGCACCGGCGACGGCTGCCCGCCGGCGGATCTCGTCGGGCCCCTTGCCGCCGAGGGTCTGGGCGTCGAGCTTCCCCTCCCCGGTGACGACCACGTCGGCGTGGGCGGGGTCGAGGCCGATCAGGTCGCCGATCACCGCCGCGCCGCTGCGCACCTCGGCGGACAGGAACGCCATGAGCGCGAACCCGAGCCCGCCGGCCGCACCGGCGCCCGGGCGGTCGCGCCACGGACCTCCCGGCAGCGTCCGCTCGACCACGTCAGCCCAGCCGGCCAGGGCCGCCTCCAGCTCGGCGACCGCATCGGCGTCGGCGCCCTTCTGCGGGCCGAAGACCGCGGCGGCGCCCGCGGGGCCGAGGAGCGGGTTGGTGACATCGCTCGCCACCACGACGGGCGGCGTGCCGTCCAGGTCGAGGGGGGCGACCCGCACGACCTCGGCCACCCATCGTCCCCCGACCTTGACCGCGTTGCCGTCCGCCCGTCGCAGGCCGTGGCCCCCGAGGGCCGCGACCATCCCCGCCCCGCCGTCGACGGTCGCCGACCCGCCCAACCCGACCACGACGCGGGAGGGGGCGGTGGCCAGCACCGCGGCGAGGAGCTGGCCCACGCCGTAGGTGGTCGTGCGCAGCGGATCCCGGTCCCCATCGTCCAGGACCGACAGCCCGCACGCCTGGGCGACCTCGATCACGGCCGTGCCGTCGGGCAGCGAGACCCACCGGGCGTCGGTCGCGATGCCGCGCGCGTCGGCCACCTCGACGGTCTGCACGGCCGCGTCGGGCCGGGCGTGGGCCAGGACGTCGGTCGTCCCCTCCCCCCCATCGGCGAGGGGGACCTGCACGATCTGGTCGGAAGGTCGGACGGCACGCCACCCCTCCGCGATCGCGGTCGCCGCCTCCACGGCCGTGAGGGTGCCGGCGAACTTGTCGGGGCAGATGAGGACGCGCACGCCCAGAGGCTACCGATGCCCCTGCTGCCGCCGCACCGCGCTGCGGGTATCCTTCCGGCCGTAGTAAGTGTCCGTTGAACACTAACCCCGGCGGACGTCGGGTGCCGGCCCCGCCGGCGAGGAGCCACCATGTCGAACTCGACGCTCGCCGAGGCCGCGGAGCGCACGCCGCTGCTGATCCTCGGCCGCGGAGCCGACCCCACCGCCGAGCGCGGGACCATCTGCCCCGGGGACGTCCCGCCGGCCTCCGACCCGACCCTCGTGGCCCGGGCCCGCGCGGCACGGGAGGCGCTTGGCGACTCCGCGTTCGTGCTCGGCCACCACTACCAGCGCGACGAGGTCATCCAGTTCGCCGACGCCCGCGGCGACAGCTTCAAGCTGGCCCAGGAGGCTGCCGCGAACGGCGCGCCGCACATCATCTTCTGCGGCGTGCACTTCATGGCCGAGACCGCCGACATCCTCACCGGCGACGAGGTGTCGGTGATCCTCCCCGACCTGGCCGCCGGCTGCTCGATGGCCGACATGGCCGAGATCGCCCAGGTCGAGGCCGCCTGGGAGGACCTGCGGGCGGCGGGCACCGGGCCGGGGACCACCGTCCCGATGACGTACATGAACTCGACGGCGGCGATCAAGAGCTTCACGGGGCAGCACGGCGGCGTGGTGTGCACCTCGTCGAACGCCGAGCGGGCCATGGAGTGGGCCTTCAGCCAGGGCGACCAGGTGCTCTTCCTCCCCGACGAGCACCTCGGGCGCAACACCGCGGTGCTGGACCTCGGGCTCGCCCTCGACGACTGCGTGGTCTACGACCCCCGCAAGCCCGGCGGCGGGCTGAGCGCCGACGAGCTGCGCCGCGCCAAGGTGGTCCTGTGGAAGGGGCACTGCAGCGTGCACGGCACGTTCACGCCCGCCCACGTCGCCCTCGCCCGCGCCAAGAACCCGGACGTCAAGCTGCTCGTGCACCCCGAGTGCCGGTACGAGGTCGTCACCCAGGCCGACGTGGTCGGCTCCACCAGCACGATCATCAAGGCGGTCCGGGAGGCGCCGCCTGGCACCGCGTGGGCAATCGGCACCGAGCTCAACCTCGTCGGCCGCCTGGCCCAGGAGCACCCCGAGCAGGACATCATGTTCCTGAACGACAACGTGTGCTTCTGCGCGACGATGAACCGCATCGACCTGCCGCACCTGGTGTGGGCGATGGAGGAGCTGGTGGAGGGGCGGGTCGTGAACCAGATCACGGTCGACCCCGAGACGCGCCACTGGGCTGCGGTCGCCCTAGATCGGATGCTCGCCCTCCCGGGCACGCCCGGCTGATCCGCGGTCGCCGTCGCACGGCCCCCGGACGTGGAACCGGCGGCGACGGTGTGGGCCGCGGGATCTTCAGAAGATCCGGATCTGCGTGCCGCACACCGTGCCGCCTGGCGTGCTCCTCCCTCGCTCCGGCACGAAACGTAGAGTTAACGGAACAGGCGGTCAAGGGGTTTCTTCCGGAGCCCGCCCGATGTGCTCGGCGAGGATCTGGCGCCTACCAGAAGGACTCGACGTCGACGTCCTCGTCGAAGCCCCCCTCGCCGCCGGGCACCGCGATGTGGACCACGGCGTCGCCGGGGTTGACGAGCGGGATGGTCGAGGCGCCGATCACCACGCCCTCGTACGGCGACTCCTTGGGGTTGCGGTCCCGGCCGAAGGGCGAGGAGACCGTCCACAGCGGCTGGCCCTCCGACACCCAGTCACCGAGGGAGACCTCGAGGGTGATGATCCCGCCGCGGTCGGCGCGGATCCAGTGGGTCTCGTCCGCCTCCATCGGCGTGAGGTCGGACTCGACATCGGGGTCGAGCAGCATGCCGAGGTGGCTCATCAGCCGCTTCACCCCGGCGACCCCGACGCCGATGGCGGTCTCCTCGAAGCGGAGCGCCTCCCCCGCCTCGTAGGTGAGCACCGGGATGCCCCGGCCGTGGCCGACGCTGCGGAGCGACCCGGACCGGTTCGGGGCGTCGATGAGGACCGGGGCGGCGAAGGCGCGGGCCAGGGCGAGGGTGCGCTCGTCGTCGAGCACCGCCCGGATCTGGGGCAGGTTCGCCCGTCCTGATGCGGCCGTGTGCAGGTCCACCCCGACGTCGCAGATGTCCAGCACCTCGGTGGTGATCGTGTGGGCCAGCCGGGCGGCCATCGATCCCTCCGTCGACCCGGGGAACGCGCGGTTCAGGTCGCGGCGGTCCGGCATGTAGCGGCTGTGGAGGGGCAGGCCGAGGACGTTGACGACCGGCACCAGGACGAGGGTCCCGGCGATCTCGTTCGGCTCGAGGGTGGCGAGCAGCTCCTTCACCACGCCGATGCCGTTCAGCTCGTCGCCGTGCACCGCCGCGGTCACGAACATCTTCGGGCCGGGCTCCTCGCCGTTGAGCACCGTCACCGGGATCGTCATGCGGTCCCCGATGTAGGACTCGCTGACGCTCAGGCGGAGGTCGACCCGGGCACCCGGCGGCACCTCCGCCCCGCCGATCCGCACGACGTGCGGTTCCGCTGCATCGAACTCGAGCGCCTCGGCCACGGCCAGCTCCCCGCCCTACCGGGTCCGGTTCTCGACGAACGGGGGGCGGACGACCTCGGCGTCGACCGGTCGTCCGCGGACGTCCACGGACACCGCCGTGCCGAGCTCGACGCCGTCCGCGACGTAGGCGAGGCCGATCCCGACCTCGTTCACGGGGCTGAAGCTGCCCGACGTCATCGTCCCGACCTCCTCGCCGTCCAAGAGGACCGCGTCGCCCGCTCGCGGTGGCCGCCGTCCCTCCGCCCGGATGCCGCGCAGCCGACGGGACGGTCCGGCCTCCTTCGCCGCGACGTACGCCTCCTCCCCCACGAAGCCGGTGCCCGGCTTGACCGCCCAGCCGAGCAGCGCCTCGACGGGCGTCGTCTCCACCGAGATGTCGTTGCCGTGCAGCGGGTAGCCCATCTCGAGGCGGAGGGTGTCGCGGCTGCCGAGCCCCGCCGGGGTCACGCCGGCGTCGGCGAGGGCGTCCCACAGCCGGCCGGCGTCGTCGGCGTCGACGAACACCTCGAAGCCGACCTCGCCGGTGTAGCCGGACCGGCTCAGCACGCCACCGCCCTCGAGGTCGACGCAGTCGAGGTAGGACAGGGACGTCGGCGTGCCGTCGAGGCCGGCACCGGCCAGGCCGGCGCTCAGCTCGCCGATGGACTCCGGACCCTGGACCGCGATGCAGCAGAGGTCGGCGACCTCGACGTCGCACTCCCCCCGCTCGCGGGCGAGGTCGAGGAGGCGGCCGGCGACCGCCGCGGTGTTGGCGGCGTTCGGGACGACGAGGATCCGGTCGGCGAGGCGGTAGACCAGCAGGTCGTCGATGAGCCCCGCCTCGACGTCGAGGCACAGGGAGTACTGCGAGCGCCCGTCCGCCAGGGCGGTCACGTCGTTGGTGAACGCGCGCTGGACGACGTCGTCCGCACCGTCGCCGCGCACCCAGATCGTGCCCAGGTGGGTCAGGTCGAACATGCCGGCGTGCTCGCGGACGGCGCTGTGCTCGGCGACGACGCTCCCGTAGTCGATGGGCATCTCCCAGCCCGCGAAGGCCGCGAGCCGCGCACCCGCCGCGACGTGGCGGTCGTGGAGGGGGGACCGGCGGAGGGACGTGGGCGCGGGATCGGAGGTGGTGCTCATCGCACGTCGCAGCGTATCCGCCGGGCCCGGCCGGCCCCGGTGGGACATGCAGCCGCCGCTAGGATCCGGGGTATCACGACCGTGTGTCCCACGACCGCCCGCTCGACCCAAGAGAGTTGTTGCACCCATGGCTGATTCCTTCGACGTCGTCGTCCTCGGCGGGGGTACCGGTGGGTACTCCTGCGCCCTGCGAGCCGCCTCGCTCGGGCTGAAGGTCGGGCTGGTCGAGAAGGCCAAGGTCGGTGGCACGTGCCTGCACTGGGGCTGCATCCCGACCAAGGCGTTCCTCCACGCGGCCGAGGTGGCCGAGTCGGCGAAGCACGGCCCGGACATCGGGCTCGACACGTCCTTCGGCGGCGTCGACATGCCGAAGGTCCTCGACTACAAGAACGGCATCGTCGAGGCGAACTGGAAGGGCCTGCAGGCGACGATGAAGGCCCGCGGCATCGAGACGATCAACGGCCGGGGGACCCTGACCGGGCCGAACACCCTGACCGTCGAGACCGAGGACGGCCAGCGCGACGTCGAGGCCACCAAGGCGATGGTGCTCGCCACCGGATCCACCCCGAAGGTGCTGCCGATCACCGAGGTCGACGGCGAGCTGATCATCACCTCCGACGAGGCGATGTACCTGGAGCAGGTCCCGAAGCGGGTCATCGTGCTGGGCGCGTCGGCGGTCGGGGTCGAGTTCGCGACCGTCTACCACGGCTACGGCGCGGAGGAGGTCACGATCATCGAGGCCCTCGACGCGGTCGTCCCCCGCGAGGACGTCGACACCCAGAAGGTCCTGGCCCGCGAGCTGAAGAAGCGCGGCATCAAGGCCATCACGGGTGAGAAGGTGGAGGACGTCAAGAAGGGGGACGGCGTCGTCACGGTCACGACCGACAAGGGCACGACCGTCGAGGCGGACCTGCTGATGGTCGCGATCGGCCGTGGGCCGGTCACCGCCGACATGGGGATGGAGACGACCGGCGTCACCCTCGATCGCGACTTCATCACCGTCGACGAGTACTGCCGCACCGGCGTCACGTTCGGGGACGGCGGCGTGGTCTACGCGATCGGTGACGTGATCCCGACCCTCGGCCTGGCGCACGCCTCGTTCATGGAGGGGATGCTCGTCGCCGAGCAGATCGCCGGTGAGCCGGTCACCCCCATCGACTACCGCGGCGTGCCGAAGGTCTACTACTGCCAGCCCGAGATCGGCGCGGTCGGCTACACCGAGCAGGAGCTGAAGGAGGAGGGGATCGAGTACGAGGTCGCGAAGTTCCCCTTCAGCCACAACGCCCGCGCCATGATGCAGGGCGGCGCCGGCCACGTGAAGGTGCTGGCGGCGAAGGGCGGCGGCAAGGTGCTCGGCGTCCACATCGTCGGCCTCCACGCGACCGACCTCATCGCCGAGGGCCAGATGATCTACAACTGGGAGGCGCTGCCGATGGACGTCGCGCAGTTCATCCACGCCCACCCGACGCTGTCCGAGGCCGTCGGCGAGGCGCACATGGCGCTCGCCGGCAAGGCGCTGCACGGCTAGTCGCACCCCGGCCGCGTACGTCGCGGCCCGACCGGCTATAACCCCGACCACGACGTCACACCCAGAGCGTTCAGAGAGGGCACTTGAGATGGCCACCGATGTCGAGCTCCCCCAGCTCGGAGAGTCCGTAACCGAAGGCACGATCACCGAGTGGCTCGTGGAGGTCGGTGACACCGTCGAGGCCGACCAGCCGCTCTTCGAGCTGTCGAGCGACAAGATCGACACCGAGGTCCCCGCGCCCGCGTCCGGCACGCTGATCGAGATCCTCGTGCAGGTCGACGAGACCGTCGAGGTCGGCACCGTCGTGGCCCGCATCGGCGAGCCGGACGAGGCCGATGGCGACGGCGGCGGGGGCTCGGACGACGGTGCGGACGAGGACGCCGAGCAGTCCGACGGGTCCGACGACGAGTCCGGCGACGAGGACGCGCAGCTCGACGAGGGCGTCGAGGCTGCGGAGTCCGAGGGCGCCCCCGCCGACATGACCAGCGACGAGGGTGACGAGGACGAGGACGCCGACGACGACGGCCAGGATGCCGGCGGCCAGGCCCAGGACGGCGGTGGCGACGGCGGCGGCGAGACCGTGGACGTCACCCTCCCCGAGCTCGGTGAGTCGGTGACCGAGGGCACGGTCACCGAGTGGCTCGTCGAGGTCGGCGACACCGTCGAGGCCGACCAGCCCCTCTTCGAGCTGTCGAGCGACAAGATCGACACCGAGGTCCCCTCCCCCGCGGCCGGCACGATCACCGAGATCCTGGTCGACGTCGACGAGACCGTCGAGGTCGGCACCGTGGTGGCCCGGATCGGCAGCGGCGCCGCCGGCGGTGGCGGCGGGGGCGGCGACGAGAGGTCCAGCCGCGAGGAGTCCGCCGACGAGCCGTCCTCGGGTGGGGACGAGCGCCCGTCCGACAGCCGGTCGGCCCAGACCGGCGAGGCGCCGGCCACCGCGCAGGGCTCCGACGCGCTCGCGTCGCCGCTCGTCCGCAAGCTGGCGAACGACAACGGCATCGACCTCGACAGCCTGGAGGGGTCCGGCCAGGGCGGCCGGATCACCCGCGAGGACGTCGAGGCCGCCATCGACGGGGGCGGCCAGCAGGCCGCCGAGCCCGAGAAGGCGCCGCAGAAGAGCTCGGCGTCCAAGCCGGGCGGGAAGCCGTCGAAGGGCTCCGACGAGCCCCGCGAACCGGCCCGCGCCCCCGGCGATCGCGAGCGGGTCGAGGACCTGTCCCGCATCCGCCAGCGGATCGCCGAGCGGATGCTCGAGTCCCAGAGCCAGACCGCTTCGCTGACCACGGTCCAGGAGGCCGACGTCACGGCGTTGATGGCCGCTCGCGCGCGCCACAAGGAGACCTTCGCCTCGCGCGAGGGCGTCTCCCTCTCGCCGTTCGCGATCGTGGCCCGCGCCGCGCTCATGGCCGTCCGCAACCACCCGATGGTCAACGCCTACGCCGACTGGGACAACGGCAAGCTGTACCTCCGGGACTACGTGAACCTCGGCATCGCCGTCGACACGCCGAAGGGGCTCCTCGTCCCGAACATCAAGGGCGCGGACGGCCTGACGGTCGGCGGGCTCGCCCGCGGCATCGTCGAGGCGGCCCAGAAGGCCCGCGGCGAGAACGGGCGGAAGCTCGACTTCGCCGACATCGAGGGCGGCACGTTCACGCTCACCAACACCGGCAGCCGAGGGGTCCTGATCGACACCCCGATCCTGAACTACCCCGAGGTGGCGATCCTCGGCATCGGCGCGATCAAGAAGCGCCCGGCCGTGGTGGAGGGGCCCGACGGCGGCGAGGCCATCGCGGTCCGCCAGCTGATGTACCTGTCGCTGACCTACGACCACCGGCTGCTCGACGGCGCGGACGCCGCGCGGTTCGTGACCGACGTCAAGGAGGTCCTCGAGACGACCGACTGGGACCAGGAGATCGGCTGAGCCCAGCAGCCCTGGTAGACACCACCCACACGTGCCCCACCGAGCCCTCGACGCAGTCCGGGCAGCGATCGATGCGGTCGATGACCTGACCGCACGCGACCTCGCGCCCGTCCTGACCGCGCTCGTGGACGGTGCGGGCGCGGTGGGCGCGGCCGTGGCGGACGTGGCCGACGGCCGTCTGGAGCCCCTGGCGCTCGCCGGGGAGGTGCCCCGCCAGCTCGAGCCGGCGATCACTCGCGCGCTCAGCGTCGGCACCGCGGCGCGGGAGGGGTCGCTGCTGGCCGTGCCCCTCCCCTGCCCGCAGGCGACCAACCTGGTGCTGGTGGCCGAGATGGGCGCCGACCGCGACCTCGAGGTCCTGGTCCGCGCCACCGGGCACCAGCTGACCCTCCGCCTCGAGCTGGTCGACGCCCGGCGACGCCTGGACGCCGCGGAGGCGCGGACCGAGACCCTCGCGCTCGCCACCCAGGCGCTGGGCCGCACCCTCGAGCTGCAGGAGGTCTTCACCGCGATCCTGAGCCAGCTCCGGCTGGTCGTGCCGTACTCGAGCGCGTCCGTCCAGCGCCTGGAGGGACGGCGGTTGCAGATCATCGGCGGGCACGGCTTCGACAACCTGGACGAGATCCTCACCCTCAGCTTCGACCTGCGCGCCGACGACAACCCCAACCGGCTGGTGATCGAGTCGCGCCAGCCGGTGATCCTCGCCGAAGCGCCCGAGGAGTACCCGGCGTTCCGTGAGAACCCGCACATGCCGGCGGGGATCCGCTCGTGGCTGGGGGTGCCCCTCGAGTTCGGCGACCGGATCCTCGGCATGCTGTCCATCGACTCGCGGGAGGGCGACTTCTACGACGACGGCCACGCCCGCATCGCCCAGGCCTTCGCCGCCCAGGCCGCCATCGCCATCGAGAACGCCCGCCTGTTCGGTGAGATGCGGCGGATGGCCACGCACGACTCGATGACGGGGCTGCCGAACCGCCGCCACCTCGACGACGTGGGCGCCCAGGCCGTCGAGCGCGCCCGTCGTGAGGGTCGGGCCGTGTCGCTGCTGCTGTTCGACCTCGACCGGTTCAAGGTCGTGAACGACAGCCACGGCCACGCGGTCGGCGACGAGGTGCTCTGCGAGATCGCCCGCCGCGCCCGCGCGCTCGTCCGCCCCCAGGACGTCCTCGCGCGCTTCGGGGGCGAGGAGTTCGTCGTCCTGCTGCCCGACACGGACGAGCCGACGGC